>DSBK01000015.1 GCA_011046085.1 Actinomycetota bacterium | reverse complement strand
TGTTTTAACAAAAATTTTTGAACCAACATACTTCTTAAAATGTTCTGGTTTCTTCAATGGCCTTTCTATCCCCGGCGATGAAACCTCTAGCGTGCAACTCTTGCTAATTAAATTGGCCTTATCGAGCTCTTGAGAGATTGTTTCGCTTGTGCGAGCACACATATCAACATCAACTCCACCGCTCGAATCGATGTAAACCCTTAAAACCATTCCAACCGGCTCTCTTTTAAATTCTACATCAACCAGTTCCACTCCCTGATCCAACAATATTTTACCAACCAAGTTTTCAATTTCCGAAACCCATGTTGCAGTCATAATAATCCTTTAATAATACACTTTCCCTTCATAATTAAAAAAGTGGGTTCAAAACCCACTCATCACTCTTCCTATCTGGACACTTAAGATTAACATAATATTTTTGGTTGCGCAACACTAGGCAAAAAATAACCTCTTATTTAAAACCTATTCCGTCCCTCTTTGGTCTCCTTAATCAGATGAAAAAACATATCCCAATACATCTTAAGTCTCGCCAAAACACCTTTGTGTAATCCCATTTTTTCTTCTTTCATCACATGTGTCACATTTGCAAGAGGCACCTCTTTGGTTTTTGATTGCCTCCGCTTGGCTTGTCGGACAAACGCAACCTCCACACCATATCCACTGTTGGAAAAATCCAGCATATCCTCCAAAAACCTTTTTTTAAAAGCTCTTTGGCCAGAAATCTGAGGAACTATGGATTGAGATAGGTTTGTAGCTACTCTCCCCGCCACAAACTTACCCACCGTCATCTCTAGCTCTTCATCGGAAAACAGAGGAACAATTAAATCTTCAATATGACCAGCCTTAAGACCCATCAAGTCAGCATCTATAAAAACGAATACCTTTGCATCGGCAGAATCAAGTCCCGCTTTAAGAGCCGCTCCTTTCCCGCCATTTGATCTGCAATTAATGACTTTTACTTCATTATATTCCTTTGCAACCTTTGCCGTATCGTCGGTTGAACCATCGTTTACCACGATTATCTCATTGACAAATCGAGCTTTTATCGCTTCGTCTAAAACTGCTCCAATTCGCGTTGCTTCATTGTGTGCAGGTATTATTAGAACAACGTCAAGATTTTTATTTTCCAATTTTGCTCTCCTAGTAAGACTTGGCAAAATAAACCATGGGGCCATTTTTCCCACACATAACACATTTGCCGTTTTTTTGCTCAAAGGGAATACAGCGAATCGTAGCCATGGTTTTTTCTTTTATTTTCATCTCACAATCTTCGCTGCCGCACCAACAAGCCTTTATAAAGCCTTGTTTGCTCTCAACCATTGAAGATAACTCTTCAAAATTAGTTGCCTCTCTTGTGTTGTTATCGCGAAACTTTCTTGCTTTTTCAAAAAGGTTTTTTTGAATTTCATTCAATAATTCAGTTACTTTATCTTTCAACTTTTCAATTGGAACAAATTCTTTTTTTCGTACATCGCGTCTCACCAAAACAACCTGGTTTTTTTCAATATCCCTTGGACCAACTTCAATCCTCAAAGGAACGCCGCGCAGCTCCCACTCATTAAATTTCCAGCCTACGGTATGCTCGCGTCTATCGTCAACTTTAAATCTACAAACATCCGCAAGTATCTCTCCAACTTCCTTTACTTTTGCTTCAACTGCGCCTTCAAGTGTTTTATTACCCCAAATTGGTAAAACAACCGCTTGAATAGGGGCTACTTTTGGGGGCATAATAAGGCCCGAATCATCGCCATGAACCATGATAAGCGCCCCGATCAACCTTGTTGAAACTCCCCAACTCGTCTGCCACGCAAATTTCCTTTCCCCATCCATGTCCTGAAAAGTTATGTTGAAAACCTTGGCAAAATATTGCCCTAAATTATGCGAAGTCCCGGCTTGAAGAGCTTTGCCATCAGACATCAATGCTTCTAGGGAATATGTTCTAAGAGCACCCGCAAACTTTTCTCGTTCAGTTTTTCTGCCAATATATACTGGAATGGCTAAATCATTTTCCATAAAGTCCTTATACACTTCAAGCATTTTAAGTGTTTCTTCTTCAGCTTCTTCCTCCGTGCGATGAACGGTATGACCCTCCTGCCACAAAAACTCCGTTGTGCGTAAAAAAGGCCGAGTTACTTTTTCCCATCTAACAACATTTGCCCATTGATTTATCAAAATTGGCAAATCGCGCCAGGAATCAATCCATTTGGCATACATACTGCCAATAATCGCCTCCGATGTCGGTCTTATTGCAAGCCGCTCTTCGAGCTTTTCCTGACCAGCATGTGTCACCCACGCCACTTCCGGAGCAAAACCCTTAATATGCTCAGCTTCTTTCGCCAGCAAGCTCTCGGGAACAAATAAAGGAAAGTAAGCATTTTCGTGCCCGGTATCCTTTATCTTCTTATCCAAGAAGCGTTTCATGTTTTCCCATAGAGAACAACCATAAGGTCTTATAACCATGCAACCCTTGATGGGAGAATAGTCGGCAAGCTGAGCAGCGATTATAACGTCGGTATACCATCTTTTAAAATCCACGCTTTTATCGGTGATGGCTTCAACAAAATTATTATTGTTATTTTCCTCCAAAATCAATTAACCCCCTCAAAGTCAGATATCAATTCAAAAAGCGCATCAATTAAATCCTCTTCAGGAACTTTCCTGATGGGTTTGCCTTTAATAAATAATAGGCCTTCTTTCTTTCCGGCGGCAATACCCACATCGGCCTCTCTTGCCTCACCTGGACCATTTACAACGCAACCCATCACGGCCACCTTGATTGGATTTTTGAATCCGAAAAGCCTATTTTCTACTTCCTTTGCAAGCGCAATTAAGTCAACTTCACATCTTCCGCAGGTGGGACAGGATATGATATCTGGGCCAACGTTTCTTAACCCCAAGGCACACAAAATTTTGAAACCAACCTCAACTTCCTTTATTGGGTCAGCGGTCAAAGAAACCCTTATCGTATCACCTATTCCTTCTTTCAAAAGCATGCCAATGCCTATGGCCGACTTAACCGAACCAGAAAGAAGCGTCCCGGCTTCGGTAACCCCGATGTGCAAAGGACAACTTACTTTATCGGCAATTAACTCATAGGCTTCAATTGTCGTTAAAACTGATGACGCCTTAACAGAAATTATGTAATCATAAAAATCCAAATTTTCAAGAAAATCAACGTATTCCAAAGCGCTGTTCACTAAGGCTTCGGACATACCTCCTTTAAAACCACGATATTTTTTATGCAGCGAACCTGCATTTACTCCTATTCTAATAGGTACATTTCTTTCTTTAGCTTTATCGATGATTGCTTTAATCCGCTTCTCGTCGCCAATGTTCCCTGGGTTTATCCGTATCTTATCAACCCCCGCATCAAGCGCCGCCAAAGCCAGTTTATAATCAAAATGAATATCAGCCACGAGCGGAATGTCGATCTTCTTCTTTATGATTGGCAAAGCCGCCGCCGCTTCTTCGTTTGGAACCGCAACCCTAACCAAATCACAACCCACCAACTCCAATCTCTTAATTTGCGAAACCGTCGATTTGGTATCATTGGTTCTCGTGTTGGTCATCGATTGCACCAATATCGGCGCGTCCCCTCCGATTTTTATATTTCCAATCTTAATTTGCCTGCACTTTCTTCTGCTCATCATCGACCTCCGAGAGCAAAGATCCCAAAAATATCTGAGAAAGTGACCGAAATCATTAAGAAAAGCAGTAGGGCTATCCCGATCGCTTGTATGATAAGCATGGTTTTAACTTTAAGCGGTTTTCTGACAACAAGTTCATATCCCATTAAAACAAGCTTCCCGCCATCTAATGGAGGAACGGGAATCAAGTTTGCAATCCCCATGCCTATGCTCATTTGAGCCAAAACTCCCAAATAGTCGATTATTCCCCGCTGGATACTTGCAAAAGTTTCTTTGGCCAAACCAACTGGCCCAATAATTTCGCCCGTAAAGCCCGTCATCTGTTTCCCTTGAATAAAAGAGACTAACAATTTAAATAAAATAACAACAATACCAACTGTCGCCTTAAGACCTTCGTAAAATGCAGAAAGAACTCCGTATTTTTTGGTCCCCAACTTTACTCCTATACCGAGAAATCCATGATTATCTTTTTCGGCAATGGTTGCAGTCAAGTTAATCTTTTTGTTGTCGCGAATGACCACAAAATCTAAAGTTTTGTTTGGATTTTCTCTTATAATTTTGGTGGCTTCGCCCCAATCTTTTATCTCACTGCATTCGATACAAACAATTTCATCTCCCGCTTTAAGTCCTGCTTCGACGGCGGGGGAATAAAGCATAACTTCCTCAATAATTGTAGTCGGATACGGAATTCCTGCCATAAAAATTACGGCTAGTAAAAATATGGGCAATATCAAATTCATAAGCGGGCCTCCAACTATCACTAAAACACGCTTCCATAACGATTGTTTGCCCAAAACAGGTAGCCTGTCTTCTTCAAAAGATATTTCCTCAGGCTTGATATCCTCAAGTTTTACATAACCCCCGAAGGGTATTTTGGTAATCCCATAAACCGTCTCTCCGATTTTAAAAGAAAATAATTTGGACCCGTAACCTAAAACAAATTCATAAACCTTCATATTTAAAATTTTAGCCACTACAAAATGGCCTAATTCATGAACAAAAATTAAAAGACTAATTCCAAATATCGTTAAGATAACTTTGCCTATGAACCCAATTAAAACCAACCTAACTCCTCCAAGAATCGATTTTTTCTTTTGCCTTGCCCCTTGCCAAACCCTCAACCTCTTTCAGAACTTTAATGTCAACGATGTCCATCGGTTTATGTTCAGAAAGCACCTCGTAAATTACCTTCGAGATCCCTAGAAAAGGAATTTTCTCCTTTAGGAACGCCTCAACGGCCTCTTCGTTTGCCGCGTTTAGTACCGCCGGAAAAGACTTTCCATTTCTACCCGCTTCTATTGCATATTCCAAACAAGGAAAATTAACCAAATTAGGCTTTTCAAATACAAGTTCCCTTACTTCTAGTAAATTGAGTTTGGGTACTGAAGATTCCAATCTTTCGGGATAAGAAAATGCATATTGTATAGGTATTCTCATATCTGTCGGACCCAAGTGCGCTTTTATGGAGCCATCCATGAATTCAACCATTGAATGGATAATGCTCTGAGGATGAATTATCACTTCAATTTCGTCATAATTCTGCTTGAACAAAAAATGAGCCTCGATAACTTCCAGCCCCTTGTTCATCAAGGTTGCAGAATCTATTGATATTTTTTTCCCCATATTCCAACGAGGATGAGCAAGAGCTTCTTTTGGTGTTACATTTTTTAGTTCGGAAAGTTTTTTATCTTTAAAAGGGCCACCCGACGCAGTTAAAATTACCTTGTTTATCTCTTGTTTTTTCTCACCCAAAAGACATTGATAAATTGCGCTATGCTCGCTATCAACAGGAATTATATTGCTTTCGCTTTTAGTAAGCAAATGATTAATAATTTCACCGCCGACAACCATGGATTCCTTGTTGGCCAACGCAAGATCTTTTCCTGATTTAATAATCGCAATAGTCGATTCCAGTCCAACTGAACCGACCAGAGCATTTAATGCCAGATCTGCATCCAAGAGGGAGAGTTCAACAAGTCCACTTTCGCCACCCAAAATTTCCACCCTTTTTCCGAGTTTTTTACGCATCGCTTGGATGGAATTATGATCAGAGACAGCTACAGCCTTCGGGCCAAACTCATCTACTTGTTTCATTAAGAGCTCAACATTCTTATGAGTCGATAATCCGACAACTTGAAACATATCCCGATGTCTTCTGATAATATCAAGCGCCTGTCTTCCAATGGAGCCTGTTGAGCCAAGAATTATTAATTTTTTCATATTATTTTAATAGTAGCATTTTTATAAAATAAAAAGCACCGGGAGCAGAGAATATGAGACTGTCAAATCTATCCAATATTCCTCCATGCCCCGGGAGAATAGCACCACTATCTTTGACGCCTACCTCTCGTTTTATTTTCGATTCAAAAAGATCGCCAACTTGACAAAAAATTGCAATCACGGCGCCCAATAATGCTCTCTCGAAAAAAGTTAAGGGAGAAATAAACCAAAAGCAACCAACCAATATAGTTGTAATTATAAAACCGCCTATCGTACCTTCCCACGTTTTGTTGGGACTAATTTTGGGAGCAAGTTTTCTTTTTCCAAACATCAAACCCAGAGTATATGCAGAGATATCAAAAATCCATGTTCCCAAAAAAACGGCCAGGACAAACAGGGAGCCAAATACATTAATCTCACGAATTAAAATTAAATGACTAAGCGAAAGGCCAATATACATCGAACCAAATACGGTTAAAGCGATACTTTTGATAGAAAAGCGACCCCCTGAAAAAATCATTTTTATAACGGTAATAAAAAGCAAGATTAAGAACGCAGGGCGAAGACCTTTTATTCCGTATAGATATACGGTAACACAAAAAATTATCCCAGCAAGCAAAAGTAGAAATGTATCAATTTTCACTTCAAACCCTTTAAAAAGGCAAGAGAATTCTAATAAGCCCAAAATGATAATCACGGTTACAAGTAAAAAAAAGAAGGTTTTTCCCAAAAACAAAAACAATAATAATATTGGAACACCCACCATTGTTGTTATTGCCCTCTCTTTAAGCACTCTTCCTCCACTAAAAGATTAATCTTCTTCCAGACCACCAAAACGTCTTTTTCTTCTTTGAAAATCATATATGGCTTTTAAAAAGTCCTTTCTCTTGAAATCTGGCCATAAAACCGAAGTTATCCAAATTTCAGAATACGCTATCTCCCATAATAAAAAATTACTCACTCTATATTCTCCGCTTGTCCTAATCAAAAGATCGGGGTCAGGTATCCCCGACATATATAAATTTTTAGTGATAATTTTCTCATCAATCTCCCTTGAGCTTAATCTTTTTTCTTCAATTTCTCTGGCAATTTGTTTCATGCAATCTACAATCTCTGTTCTTCCTCCGTAGTTAATGCCAATCGTCAAAGTCAACCCCGTATTTTTTGCAGTACGCTTCGACGCATTGTTTATGCTCGCTTGCAAACCGTGGGAAAGTTCACTTAAACTCCCGATAAACATGATCCTAACATCATTCTTATTGAGCTCATCTATCTCCTTATTTAACATCTCTTCAAAAAGATCCATGAGAGCCGAAATTTCACCTTTTGGCCTTTGCCAGTTCTCCACCGAAAAAGCATAAAGCGTTAAATATCTGACTCCCAATTCCGCGGCAATTTTTACAACTTTTCTAACAGTTTCCGTACCCACCTTGTGGCCGACAATCCTCGAAAACCCTCTTTTCTTTGCCCAACGACCATTCCCATCCATAATGATGGCAACGTGAGCTGGTAACTTGCTTTTGTCTATATGTTTTAAAAAAAAGTCTTCGCTCTCATTCAAAAACGAACAACGAAGACTTTTTAAAAATTTTCCAATACTATTCATCGCGCTTAAAATGCTCCTCTGCGAATATTTTATACCTCCATTATCTCTTCTTCTTTATGTTTTAACATCTCATCGACTTCCGCTATATACTTGTCTGTGATTTTTTGAATTTCTCCTTGCGCCCGCTTTAGGTCATCTTCAGACAATTCTCCATCTTTTTCCATCGTCTTAAGATGTTCATTTGCATCACGCCTTATATTTCTGACCGACACCCTGTTCTCCTCGGCCATGCCTTTAACAACCTTAACTAATTCTTTCCGCCTCTCCTCCGTAAGGGGTGGTATCGGAATTCTAATTAAATTTCCATCATTTGAAGGATTTAAACCCAAATTGGATTTCATTATCCCTTTTTCTACGTCGGCAATTATGCTCTTATCCCAAGGTTGCACTGACAACATACGAGATTCTGGAATAGAAATGGTTGCTAGTTGGTTAAGAGGGGTCTCCGTCCCATAATAATCGACGGTAATTTTATCTAGAAGCGACACCGAAGCACGCCCTGTTCTAACGGTTGCAAATTCACTTCTTGTTGCCTGAATTGTTTTTTTCATTTTATCCTCAATATTTTTAAGAAACTCCTTAGCGACCATCATTCTCTCCCCTAACAATGGTTCCAATTTTTTCACCAAGCAAAACTCTTTTGATATTACCTTCCTCTTTGATATTAAAAACAACTATGGACAAATTGTTGTCCATACACAGTGAAATTGCGGTGGCATCCATAACTTTTAACCCTTTGCTAAGAACATCGATGTATTTTAAATTGGAAAACATTTTAGCATCGGGGTTATCCATTGGATCTGAATCGTAAACACCGCCAACCTTTGTAGCTTTCAGTATCGCTTCCGCCCCAACCTCCAAAGCTCTTAGAGCTGCAGCTGTATCGGTGCTAAAATAGGGGTTTCCTGTTCCAGCCGCAAATATGACAACTCTTCTTTTTTCAAGATGTCTTATGGCACGGCGCCTTATATAGGGCTCAGCTACCTCTTGCATCCAAATTGCCGTTTGAACCCGGGTCATTACCCCTTGTTTTTCCAAAGCATCCTGCAATGCTAATGAGTTCATTATGGTAGCAAGCATCCCTATAAAATCGGCTGTTGCCCGATCCATTCCTCGAGCGCTAGCCGCTATTCCTCTAAAAATGTTTCCCCCGCCAACAACGATTGAGATTTCAATCCCAAGACCGTGAAGTTCTTTAATCTGCAATGCGATTGAGGTGATTACTTTAGGATCAATGCCATACCCATCCTTGTTGGTAAGGGCTTCGCCACTAAGTTTTAAAAGAATTCTCCCGTATATCGGTTTTTGCACTTAGATTCCTTTCACCGACACTTTTTTATAATCAGTCATTCTCTTCACCAATTAAATATCTTGTAAAGCGCTCAATGACTATATTTTCTCCTATTTTGCCAACAATCTCGGCAAGATACTCCCTGATTGTTAAATCTTGATTTTTTACAAAAGGTTGCTCTAGCAGACATGTTCTCTCATAAAATTTCTCCATCTTTCCCTCGGCTATTTTATCAACTATTCCCTCGGGTTTTCCTTCATTAAGAGCTTGCTCTTTGTATATCTCTTTCTCTTTCTCTGTTATTCCGGGTGGCACTTGGTCTCTTGAAATCCATATTGGACTTGATGCGGCTATGTGCATGGCTATATCATGGGCAAAAATTTTAAAATCCTCATTGCGAGCCACAAAATCAGTTTCACAATTAACTTCCAATAATACGCCTAGCTTGTTCCCCGCGTGAATATAAGAGCTAATTATCCCTTCATTTGCAACTCTTCCCGCTTTTTTACTTAGGGTGGCGGCTCCTTTTTTGCGTAGAATTTCAATAGCTTTTTCGATATCTCCCTTGGCATCAACCAACGCTGATTTGCAATCCATCATACCTGCCCCGGTAGAGTCCCTAAGCTTTTTCACTTGGGCAGCGCTCACTGTCATTTATTTTTATGCCTCCTAATTTAAAAGTTTTTATTACAGCGAGCCAAAGGGCTCGCTGTAATTTTAAATCTATGCGTGTTCTAACTCGATTTCTTCTACAACCGCTTCCTCGATGGGCATCCTTCTTCCGATACCATCCAGACATGCATCAGCCATAACTTTACTCAACAATGCCACCGCTCTAATCGCATCATCATTCGCAGGGATTATGTAATCAACCTCATCCGGATCAGCGTTTGTATCAACTACCCCTATTATGGGAATCTCAAGCCTTCTTGCTTCTTTCATGGCAATTTGCTCTCTTTTTGTATCGATCACAAATACAAGATCAGGCAGCTTGGTCATGTTTCTAATTCCATCAAGATTCCTGTCTAGTTTCTCCATTTCTTTACCAAGATTTATAACTTCTTTTTTTGGCAATTTTCCCATCATGCCATTTCCGTTCATTTCTTCCAGCTTTTTTAAGTAATCCACTCGCTTGGCTATAGTTTTAAAGTTGGTTAACATGCCGCCCAACCAACGATAATTAACATACGGCATTCCGCATCGCATTGCTTCCTTCTTAACTGCCTCTTGGGCCTGCTTTTTTGTACCCACAAAAAGAATTGACCCACCACCTGCAACAGTATCCCTAACAAGAGAATATGTTGACTCGATCAAAGCAAGCGTCTGTTGTAAATCAATGATATAAATATCATTTCTCTCGGTGAAGATGTATGGCTTCATCTTGGGATTCCAGCGTCGCCTTTGATGACCAAAATGAACGCCGGCTTCGAGCAAATTCTTCATTGAAACTACCGCCACACTCTCACCTCCTCTCCTGCTAGGTTTTTTCCTCCGTCAACTTCAACCTTCTTTAGACCCATCTGGGAACCCATAAAGAAGTCCGCTAACGTGTGTTATAAAGCGTGAACAGTTTAGCACAACAAGATAAACGAGGCAACAAACTCAAAACTAGATAATAAAAAATAAGATGAATCAAATAAATAAATTTGACATCGAACACATGTTCTGTATACTCTATTTAGGAGGGATGAAAAATGATGCTAAGTTACTCTTCAATTTCAACATATCAAAATTGCCCACTCTCATACAAATTCGCCTACGTGGACAAACTTCCACGTAAAAAAACTCCTGCTTTAAGTTTTGGGCGTGCTATTCACACGGCGCTGTATGATTTTTACAATGTTCCAACACCTAATCCGCCTTCCTTTGAAAACATTTTATCCTCGCTTCAAAAAAAATGGTCTTCTGCGGGTTATTCAAGCAAAGCGGAGGAGAAGACCTATCAGGAATACGCCGAAAAAGTCCTTAAGAATTTTTACGATTCCAATTTTGAGAAGTTTTCATTACCCATTGCCCTGGAGCACAAATTTAGTATCGAGCTTGACGTAAATTTGCCCTCAATTAAACCTTGTATCTTAACGGGCATCATTGATAAAGTCGAAAAGACCGAAAGTGGCAGCTTGGAAATAATTGATTATAAAACTAGTCGGAAACTTCCTTCCCAATCCAAAATTGACCAAGATTTGCAGCTTTCCATTTATTATCTTGCCGCGAAAAAAATCTGGTCGATTGAGCCAGAGATGCTCACCTTTTATTTTGTTGTTCCAGGTATAAAGATGAGCACCGCCAGAAATGACGATGACGTTATAAAAACTAATAGGTTAATAGCAAAAACCGCCGAAAGCATTAACAAAGAAAATTTTGAACCAACCGAAAATGCCCTATGCCCTTGGTGCGACTTTCAGGCACATTGCCCATTCTTTAAAGACAAGTTTGAAAAAGAAAAGCCCACCGAAATTGAGAAAATAATCGATGAATATTCCGAGCTGAAAGAAGAAATAAAAATAGCCAAAAATCATTTAAGCGGACTTGAAAATTTAATTTATAAATATTTCGAAGAAAAAGATTTGAAACGAATTTTTTCAGAAAAAAACCTTATTACTAGAACCGAAATACCAAACTATGACTATGATACCAATGAATTGAAAGAAATATTAGAACCCCTAGGCCTTTGGAACGAAATTTTGCAAATCAACATCGCCTGCTTAAATCAACTTTTAAAAAACAACTCACTGGGTGAAGAAGTAAAAAAATCTATTGAGTCAATCAGGAAATTAAAAAACATATCTTACAGACTTAATTCAAAGAGAGTAGACAACAGAAACGACTAAAGTATCTGACTTAAGCATGTTGGTCTAAGGAACTCAAAACCTGCCGAAGCTCACCAGGAAGCTCATCCTCAAAAACCAGTTTTTCCCCGCTTAGAGGATGGGAAAATTCGAGTTTGTAAGCATGTAGAAATTGCCTTGTAAGCCCCAGGGTTTTTTTATTTTTTTTATATCCATATTCCGGATCTCCAGCCACTGGATGATTTATATATTCCATGTGAACACGAATCTGATGAGTCCTACCCGTCTCCAGTTTAACTTCGAGCAAAGTATAGTCACTAAACCTCATCTTTACCTTAAATGTTGTTATTGCCCTTTTACTCCGCCTTTCTGTCACCGACATCTTTTTTCTTGCTTTTGAGCTTCTTCCAACAGGAGCATCAATTGTCCCTGAATCAATATCCAAAACACCATGAACAAGAGCAAGATAAAAACGTTTTATCTTCATATTTTTCAACCCATCAGAAAGAATTCTGTGCGATCTATCGTTTTTGGCAACTATTATTAGTCCAGAGGTATTTTTGTCCAATCTATGAATAATGCCTGGTCTAAGTACCCCCCCAATCCCCGATAAATCTCTAGTATGAGCAAGCAACGCATTGACCAGGGTGCCCCCCGGGTGACCATGCGATGGATGAACAACCAATCCGGCGGGCTTTGAGATAACTATTATATCTTTATCCTCATATTTTATATTTAAAGAGATCTTCTCGGGAACCATCGAAGACAACTCAGGTGGTGGTATCTCAAATGAAACAATTTCACCCTTGTTCAATCGATGATTTTTTGACGTCAACTTATCATTAACTTTAACAAAGCCCTTCTGAATTAAATTCTGAGCAAAAGAGCGCGATGGAATCGCTTCGTAAAGTGCGAGAAACGAATCCAATCTCTTTCCTTCATCGTTGATGGTAATTTCAAGGTTAAATTTTTTAACACCCATTCAAAATTAATCTCCTAAATCAGGATTTACTGGAAGAAAAATAGGTATATTTTTTGAACAAAACAATTGAAGAAATTATAAAAATGCAGACGCTGATAAGCTGTGCGCCAGTTAAACCAAGCAAAACAACTCTTGAAACGCGGAAAAACTCAACAAAAAAACGCCCGATTGAATAAAGAAAGAGGTACACCCAGAAAATTATCCCATCTCTGTCAATTCGTTTTCGCGTTCTCCAAATTATTCCGAAAATAAGCAAGTTATATAAAAGATCGTAAACTTGGGTTGGATGACGGTGGTATGAAAGATGTGGAAGTTTGATGGCCCAAAATAGATTGGAGGGTTTTCCGTAACAACAACCATTCAACAAACAACCGATGCGTCCAATTGCCCCCCCAAGCGCTAAACACGGAGCCGATATGTCCGCCACTTTGCACACAGGAATTTTTTTTCGCAGGGAAACAAGTAAAACCGCAATGATGCCCCCCGTCAATCCACCATAAAAAACTAAACCTTCCTGGATAACAAATATCTGCAATGGGAATTTGAAAAAATAATCAAAGTTAGCCACAACATAAAAAAAACGAGCTCCAAAGATTCCCCCTATTATTGCAGCTAAAATTAGGTCATAAACAACATCGTCACTTATTT
The DNA here is from genome assembly GCA_011046085.1 of Actinomycetota bacterium. GTDB lineage: Bacteria > Actinomycetota > Aquicultoria > UBA3085 > Oleimmundimicrobiaceae > DSBK01. The sequence goes on along the minus strand of DSBK01000015.1, from coordinate 40,775 downwards.
CTTTACGTCTTGCTTCAAATGCAGCAACGAAAAAACTTACCAGAAAAGCAACGGCAAGAATAAATCCGTAAGAATAAACGGTGATTGGTCCAACCTTAAATAGAATGGGATGCATATAATCATCCTAAAGCTTTACTGTTAAGATACTTTGACTGACTAAAAAATGAAACCCAAACCAAAATAACCGCCCCCACCACAATTGCAGAATCGGCAACATTAAATACTGGCCAAATATGAAAGTCCAAAAAATCTGTCACGGTCCCAACAAACATACGATCCAATAAGTTTCCAATGGCGCCACCCAATATTAGACCAAGAGCAATTCGCACCGATGTTTGAGTCAACCTTCTAACCCAAAAATAAATGACAATAATAACAAGAACGGTAACAAAAAATAATAAGAGATGCTGATCTGGGATTAAACCAAAAGCCGCACCTCTATTTTGAACTCGTGTTATATTTAAAAAATTTCTTATTATCGGGACACTTTCCCCAAGACCTAGGTTCTTACGAACAAATAATTTTGTTAACTGGTCTGTAAAAACTATCGCACTTACAAAGAAAGTTAGAAACAAACCGTAACTCCGTTTATTCAAAGGGAACCTACCAATTCTTTTCTTCCTTTTTTTTGCACTCTATGCAAAGATCAGCATAAGGCAGGGCTTTTAACCTAGCAGGGTCTATGCCTTGGCTACACATAACACATTTCCCGTAAGTTTCCTTCTCTACGCGTTCGAGGGCGCTATTAACCCTAGAAAGTAAATCTTTTATATTCCGCTCCAAAGAAAGGTCTTTTTCCCTTTCAAAAGTTGCAGTGCCACTGTCCGCAAAATTATCCTCAAAAGAATTTTCGCCGGTTGTTTCCGATTGGTTTTGAGATAAATTCCCTTCCTCGATTTCTTTCAATTCCTCTTCCAGACGACTCTTCTCGTTAATCAATTTCTCTTTTAATAATGACAACCTTTTGCCATCCACAACTATTTCCTCCTAACTAAAGATACTCTCGCTGGTTAAATACTTTTAAGTATTATATACAATTTCTAAAAATAGTACTACCCCGATTTAATAAAAATAAATTATCCCTTTACTCTCTGAAACCTTTTACTACATCCAAACATCTTGAACAAAGCATGGAGTATTTCTTGTCTTCCCCTACGCTTTCCTTATAATTCCAACATCTTTCACACTTGTTCCCCAGTGCCTTAGATACTGAGATTGCAAGTTTTGGAAATTCCTCACCCTTGAAAGCATTATTTGGTATATCGTCAATTAAATTAAAGAGATTAACTTGCGAAACTATAAACAACATGGGCAAAATATCAATATAAGAGCTTAAAAACTCATATAACTCATCATCACAGTAAAGTTCAACATTTGCCTCAAGGGAATTCCCCAATAGTTTATCATTTCTTGAAACTTCTAGCGCTTTCAATACCTCAACTCTAATCTTTAAAAGATTATTCCATTTCTCTTCAAATTTATTGTCGATAAATTTTTTATTTACCTCAGGCCATTTGGCAAGCTGAACACTTGCCTCGCTTTTAAAGCTCTCGTGCAAATTCATCCAAGCATCCTCTGCGGTAAAAACCAAGACGGGGGACAAAAGAGATATTAAAGTCATCAATATTTCATACAAAGCTGTTTGAGAAGACTTACGCTCTCTGGAAGAAGCAGCAAATGTATAGAGTCGATCCTTCAAAACGTCGAGATAAAAAGAACTCAAATCCGTAACACAGAAATTATATATCGAGTGATAGACAAGGTGAAATTTGTATTCTTCATATGCCCTTGTTACTGTTTCAATCAGTTTATGTAATCGACAAAGAGCCCATTTATCAATTTCTTCCATATCTTTGAGGTCAACTACATCTTTTTCTGGTTCATAATCAAACAAATTGCCCATCAAAAATCTTAAAGTATTCCGAATCCTTCGGTATGCTTCCGAGATCCTTTCCAGAATTTCTTGAGAAACCGCTATGTCCGAAGCATAATCCCCAGAAATTACCCATAAACGCAGAACATCCGCACCATACTTTTCAATAACCTTCAATGGATCAACAACATTCCCTAAAGACTTAGACATCTTTCGTCCATTTCCGTCTACTAAAAATCCATGCGTAAGAACAGAGTCATATGGAGCTTTTTTAGCAAAACCAATCGAGGTAAGCAACGAAGACTGAAACCACCCACGATGTTGATCGCTTCCTTCGAGATAAAGCTGAGCGGGCCATGCCAAACCTCGCCTATTTTTTAATATCGCAAGATGGCTAACCCCAGATTCAAACCAAACATCCAATATGTCGTTTTCTTTTATAAAATGTACTCCTTTGCAGTCTGGGCAAGCGATTCCTTCCGGTAAAATTTGATCAGCCGACTTTGCGAACCAGGCATCTGCGCCCTCTTTTCTAAAAAGCTCAGCTACAGCTTTTATCGATTCGGGTGTCACAATTTCTTTCCCACAGGAACTGCAATAAAACACGGGAATCGGCACCCCCCACGCTCTCTGTCGCGAAATGCACCAATCGGGTCTATCTCTCACCATTCCGGTTATTCTTTTCTCGCTCCAGGCCGGAATCCAATTTACCTTACGAATTTCTTCAAGCGCTTTTTCGCGTAGCCCATTATTTTCCATAGAAATAAACCACTGTTCGGTAGCACGAAAAATTACAGGATTTTTACAACGCCAACAATGCGGATAGGCATGGGTTATCGAAGATGCATGAAGTAAAAACCCATTTTCTTTCAAATCTTTTATTATGACCTCATTTGCCTTTTCGATATGTTGTCCTGCATATTTGCCCGCCTGCTTAGTAAAAAATCCTTTACCATCAACTGGCATAGGTGCAGGCAGTTTATATTTAAGACCTGCTTGATAATCTTCCTGACCATGACCTGGGGCAATATGAACACACCCGCTACCCGTATCTAAAACAACAAAATCAGCCAAGATTACAACAGATTCCCAAGGTTGAAATGGATGTATGCAAGCAAGACCACCCAGCTCCTCGCCCCTAAACGTTTTCAATACCTTTAAATTTAAAACTCCCGCTTCGACAAAAACAGTCTCAACTAAATCTCGAGCTAGTACGTAAATTTCACCATCAGCTTCAATTGCTGCATATTCGACGTCAGGATGAACAGCTACCGCAACATTCGCGGGTAATGTCCAGGGAGTTGTCGTCCAAATCAAAAAATATTTTGGTAAATCATATCCATCTAGGGGGACAAAACTGCTCTTTAGCGGAAACTTAACATAAATTGAGGAAGATTTTTCGTCATCATATTCAATTTCCGCCTCTGCCAAGGCTGTCTCGCAATGGTAACACCAGTGAATCGGCTTTCTTCCTCTATAAACGTATCCTTCCTTATAAAGTTCACCAAAAACTTCAATATTTGTTGCTTCGTAAAGTGGCTCAAGCGTTAAATACGGATTGTTAAAATCTCCGCGGATTCCCAATCTTTTAAATTGCTCGGTTTGACGACAAACAAATTTTAAAGCATAATCCCTACATAATTTCCTTAGCTCAACTTGATTAATTTCATCTTTTTTTGCACCTAAACTTTTTTCAATATTATGTTCAATTGGTTGCCCGTGACAATCCCAACCTGGAACAAACGGACTATTGAAACCCCTTGCAGTTCTATACCTAACCACAATATCCTTTAGAGCCTTATTTAAAGTGTGTCCTAAGTGAATATCGCCATTTGCATATGGCGGACCGTCATGCAAGATAAAATTGGGTCCATTGACTGTTTTGTCGCTAACCAACTTATAAATCCCAATATCATCCCAGTGTTTTAGAATTTCAGGCTCCTTTTGAACCAAGTTCGCCTTCATTGAAAAATTTGTTTTGGGAAGATTTAGTGTTTTTTTGTAATCCATTTAAAAACCCCGATTTTAATAAATTTATACAGTCAAATAATTAAGTACCACAGCTTTATGGCTATGGTACATCCACATGCTTCCTCTTATTAAAAAATTTTAGCCGCATTGTTTTAACATTAATTTGTTTGGTTCAACAAAAAATTTCTTTTGAAGCCGTATTTGTTTTAACCAAAATTAGCTTCGTAAAAACAAGTTGACTTAATGGTAAAACTGCTATTGAACTTCGATTTTCCCAAAATTAACACAGGCCAACAGGAAAGTCAAACATACTAAAAATTTAGAAATAATTATAAAAAAACGTATTTCTCAAGAATCATCAAAATATAATCTTTGGAAACATCTTGAATTAAGATTCTTTTATGACGAGCTGTCTCCCCTGACAAAATGGATATTTTTGATTTGGGTACTTTGAAAAGTTTTGCCAAAATTTTAACGGTTTCACGATTTGCCTTCCCCTCTTTGGCAAGAGAGCAAACGCGAATTTTTAAACAATCCTTCGCAACCTCACTTATGCCAGCCCTTGAAGAGCGGATTTGCACATAGATTGGTAAAACAATACCGCTCTTATGCTCCTTTATATCAAGCATAAAAACTATGATATCTCCTCTATTTCTTCTTCTTTACCTTTTAGAAAATCTTTTCGTGGTCCTTCTTTTAGAAAGGTTGGGATTTCTATTTCTACATCCTTTCTCTTACCTTTATTTTTGGTTATTTCTTTATCGTCATTTTCGCCTTCAGTTTCTTCGTCTTTTTTTTTGTTCGCTTTCCTGGATTCTTTTTCTCTGGTTTCAGTTTCTTCAACCTCTTCTTCTTGGACAACCTTCGCTAAAGCCTCAGAAACTTCTTCTGGTTCCTCATCAATTACAATTGGTTCTTCTGATAATTGCTCAGACGCCATTTTGCCCTCTTCAACAAACTCCTCCGCTGCCAGCTCGCTTGACTCCACAATCAGAGATTCTTTTTTAAACTCCATTAACCCCTTCATCTTAGATTCTATCTCTTCAACCCCGCCCGTTTCACTCAATACATTGAGATACGATTCAAGGAGCGACTTAAACCTCATTCTAAATTCTTCTTCCGCTTGTTTTAAAATGTTTAAGGCATTTTGAACTTTTCTCTTTTCATTCATGGATTCCTGAATTATTTCTTTGGATTTAAGCTCTGCATCCCTTATGATTAGCTCTCCTTCTTTTTTGGCGTTTGATTGTAATTCTTCTGCAGATTTTTGAGCCGTCAACAGCGTATTTTGGAGAGTTTGCTCAATATTTTCATATTGTTTTAACTTTTCATTAATCTTTTCCAACCGTTCTTTTTGTTCAGTATTTTCTTTAAAAAGCAACTCAAATTCTTCCGCAACCTCATCTAAAAAAACGTCGACATCTTCCTCGCTGTATCCCCTAATAGCTCTTCTAAACTCCTTGTGGTGAATATCTAAAGGGGTAAGTCTCATTTAAATCTCCTCCTTCGTATTGATTAACTGTACTCTATATATACATAAAGATTTGTGAAATAGCCATCAAAATCAAGCCACGTAAAAATCTTAATAATATCAATACGATTATGGGCGAAAGATCAAGCCCAACCGAGCCGACCATGATTGGTGACAATATTCTTCTAAAGATTGCGAGCAGAGGTTCTGTCAACTCATAAATAAAACGATATATGCTTCCAAGCGTTCCCGTTGAGGGAAGCGGAAACCATGACAAAATAATACGTAATATTATCAACCAGTTATAAACCGTAAAAGATAAATCAACAAGCTGAAATACGGTGTTTTTTAACATTGGCCAAACTCCCCTCCGCCTAATTCAATGGCTCGATTTACAGCGCTTCCGACGGCAGCCGTTATTCCTTTTTTGAAGTTGTACTTTTCAAATATTTCCAATGCAGCCTCGGTCGTACCTCCCGGCGAAGCGACCATTTTTATCAATTCTTCAGGACTTTTTCCAGCTTCTTTAACCATTTTTGCCGCACCAAAGATTGTCTGATTTACCAGTTTTTCGGCAATCTCGTTTTCAAGACCAAGCTCAACTCCCGCTTCAATTAACAATTTAACCACCAAATAAAAATAAGCTGGCCCAGAACCACATAGGGCTGTGGCCAGGTTTTGATAACTTTCGTCTATAATAAGCACTTCTCCTATTTCAGAAAAAATATTTGAAACAAAATCCAAATTTGCGTCTGAAACATCACCGGAAGCACTTATTACAGAAATTCCCGCCCTTAAAAGCGCGGGGTTGTTTGGCATTACCCTAAATACTTGAGGATCTTTGTAAAGCTTTTGCAAAATTCTATTTATGCTTATCCCCGCCACAATAGAAACAATGATTTTTTTACCATCAACATAATCTGCTATTTCATCTAAAACTCCATCTATATTTTGAGGTTTGACAGCCAAAATAATAAGATCGGCAATTTTTGCAGCAGAAATGTTGTCTTTAGCAATCCTTGTTTGATATTTATCTTTTAATTCTCTTAACCTATCTTTGCGGACATCAGACAAATAAACACAATCCGATTTCATGCTTCCAGAATCTAAGCCTCCGCCCAAAAGAGCTTCCCCCATTTGTCCCGCTCCAACAAAAGAAACTATCAACGCTTTTTCCTGCTCTCCCATCACTTGTTGACTTGATTAAAAAAACCTTTCTCTCTAAGTTTTCTTTTTTCTTCCGCAGAGACTTGAACATTTGCTGGGGTTAAAAGAAAGACTTTGTCGGCAACTTTTTGCATGCCACCATTTAGCCCATAACCCAAACCACTGGCAAAATCCACCAAACGCTTAGAAATGTCCTGATCAACCGCCTGTAAGTTTATTATAACGGGGATGTTAGCTTTAAATTTATCTGCCACATGCTGCGCGTCATTAAATGATTTTGGCTCAACTATATGAACTCTCGTTTGTGGGTTTGAAACCGATCTAAGCTGAGGCGCCCCCTCCTCAGGAGACTCAAACAATGAAGTGTCAGGCGCCCTTTTTATCTTTTTTATCGATCTTCTAGAATAAACATCATCGTAATCATAATCCTCTTCTTCAATTGTGTCCTCAGGCTCATCATACATTTCTTCATCATCTGCCAGACCAAAGTAAGCCAGAGTCCTTCTCCATATATTGCTCATTTTAAACCTCCCGTAAACCAAAGATTCCTGTTCCTATTCTAACCATATTTGCCCCTTCTTCAATAGCTATTTCAAAATCATTAGTCATACCCATAGAGAGATACGACATGTTAACATTGTAGACATCTTTTCTTTTAATATTCTCAAAAACTTCCTTTAGCCCTTTAAAAACCTTCCGTAAATCATTCTGACCAGCAAAAAAAGGCGCAATGGTCATCAAACCTTCAATCTTAATATTGCCTAATCCACCAATCTCTTTCACTTTTTCCAAAACATCGTCCGGAGAAAACCCGAATTTGCTTTCCTCACCCGAAACATTCACCTCCAAAAGGATTTTTTGAACTTTGCGAATTTTTTTTGCCTGTTTGTCTATTTCAAATGCTAGCCTTAGACTGTCAACGGAGTGAATAAGGTCAGTAAACGGGATGATATGTTTGACTTTGTTTCGTTGCAAATGACCAATGAAATGCCATTTAACAACGTCTCCAATCCCGTTAAATTTAATAACAGCATCCCGTACTCTGTTTTCGCCAACATGAGCTATTCCTCCATCTATCGCCGTCATGATTTTTTCAAGTGGTATATTTTTTATGGCTGCAACTATTTTTATGTCATCAATTTTGCAACCTGACCTAAGCGCCGCTTTTGAAATTCTTTCTTGGATTTTTAAAATATTCTCAGTTATGTTTTCGTTCATTTATTTGATAACAACCAGGGCGCATTGTCTGCCGGTTACTCCTTTGTCGCGTCTATACGAAAAAAAATTTGGATTGCAACTCGTGCAACTGTGTGCGCTATTAATATTTCCCGGTTGAACTCCGCTTTTAATGAGCTGCTTGATGTTTGCTTCTTCAAGATTAAGGTAACTTTCGCCAGGATGAGTGTCAAGCTTTAGGGGAAATTTATCTTCAAACTTCTGGGCAAACAGTTGGCCCACCCTATAGCAACAATCTCTTATGTGGGGCCCAATAAATGAAAGAATATTTTTCGGGCTGGAACCAAACTTATCAACAAATCTTTGGACAACTCTTCTCGAAATTTCAGCATATGTCCCCCTCCAGCCCGCATGCACCACACCAACAACACGTTTTACGGGATCAACAATTAAGATTGGAACACAGTCAGCACAAAAAACCGCAAGGGGAACATCTTTAATGTTTGTGATAAGAGCATCTGTCTGTAAAATTGCTTCTTGCTGAAAAAGCGAACCACGCCCTACCAGGCTTTCATCAACAACTACAACATTACTGCCATGAACTTGTTCGCATGTGGTTAAACGGTGCATATCAATAACTAGGTTAGAACAGAGAATTTCCCTATTTTCAATAACAACTTCTTCTTTATCGCCAACGTGTAAAGCAAGATTCAACGAATCATAAGGTGATTTACTTTTTCCTCCGTGCCTCTTAGAAAACGCAATCAAGATCGAACTTTTATTTAATAACTCACTGGAGGTTAGATAAATAAAATTACTACCCTTTTTTTCACACTTAATATCAAAAGGAACCATTATTTGCCATTAACCGTAACTCAGTCTCTTTTCCTTAGAAAGTTTGGGATATCTAAATCATCGCCCTCAAAAGATGGTATGGGCTCACTTTCCACCGCAAACTGCAGTTTTTCTTGTTGTCTTTTTCTATCGAACCCCGTAGCTATCACGGTTACCCTGACCGAATCCTGCAAACCATCATCTATAACCGCGCCGAATATTATATTTGAGTCAGGATGAGAAGCATTTGCAATAACTTCCGCCGCCTCATTCACTTCAAAAAGCCCAAGATCAGCGCCGCCAGATATATTAAGCAATACCCCCTTGGCCCCTTCTATGGAAGCATCAAGCAAGGGGCTGGAAATTGCAGCCTTCGCGGCTTCAGCGGCCCTGTTTTCTCCCGAAGATTCACCGATTCCCATCAACGCGGAACCAGCGCCAGACATAATTGTTCTAACGTCAGCAAAATCTAAGTTAATTAAGCCTGGCATTGTTATTAAATCCGTGATACCTTGCACGCCCTGACGCAACACATCATCGGCAACTCTAAAAGCATCCAATATAGATGTCCTCTTCTCTACCACATAAAGAAGCTTGTCGTTTGGAATAATTATTAACGTGTCGACCCCATCTCTCAGTTTCTCAATTCCCTCATCTGCCTGCATAGCACGTTTTCTACCCTCAAAACCAAATGGCCTCGTTACAACACCCACGGTTAGAGCTCCAATCTCTTTTGCAACTTCGGCAACCACGGGTGCAGCTCCCGTTCCAGTTCCCCCGCCTTTGCCGGCGGTTATAAACACCATATCGGCTCCTCGAAGCGCTTCTTTAATGTCTTCTCTGCTCTCTTGCGCCGCCTGAAAACCAACCTCTGGGTCTGCCCCAGCGCCTAAACCCCTTGTTAATTTCTCTCCGATATGAACTTTATAATCAGCATCCGACATTAAGAGCGCTTGCGAGTCAGTATTAAGCGCAATGAACTCAACTCCCTTTAAACCCGCCTCAATCATCCTGTTTACAGCGTTTGTTCCTCCTCCGCCCACACCAACAACCTTAATTAAAGCTAAATAGTTTTTGCCCGCATTAATCGGCATATAATTTCCCTCCTTATTTAAAACAATAAACAAAACACTATAGTAACCCTTGAGGGTTTGTGCTGGTAAACCTTAACAAAAACCTTATATTATTTATAAAAAAATTGCAACTGATTTTAATAAAATTCAAGAAGCGTCTTCAAGAAATTTGACTGCAGGGTTTGAGGCAATCCTTACATCAATATAAATAACATGTTTTTTACTTTTCGTAAGAATTTCCTTAATAATAGCATTTTTGGTTGAGGTATCATTGGCTTCGCCATAAAGAATCTCTACATCATAAGGGTCTCCGTTGTCATTTTCCAAAGCAAGCATGAGCGTAAGTTTTTCTACCGAAGGAGCATTTATCATAGTCACAGAATCTCTTAATTCTTTATCCAAAGAGACCAGACTTTTAACTGCATTCTTTAGACTCGACAAAGTAAGTTTTCTCCCAATTTTAGCTTTAGTTAACTTTAAATCCAATATAACAGGCAAACTTAATTCGTCTATTGCTTCCCTAGATTCCAAAACAATCAACCCTTCATCGACGAGTAAGTAAATGTCTTGAAAAGGTACAGCCGCGACCGCTTCTCTTTCAATCAATTTTATCTCTACGGAGTTAAAAAAATGACGTTTAATTTCCACATCTTTAATCCATGGCTCTTTTAAAATTCTTTTTTTGATTTCGTCGCGTGACAATTTAAGTAGGCTTGTATCAGAATCTATGCCGCTTTCTTTAATAATTTGTCCTTTTGAAATTCGATTATTGCCTGTTACAATTATTTTTTTAACGTTGAAAAGATCGGAGTTATAAAGAGATATGATCCCGAAAATAATGAGAATTATTAAAGATAAAAAAATCACCATGCCCAGGCGTCTTCTTCTTTTAAGTTTTTGAATTTTTGCTCTTCTTAAAACTGCTTTTTCTGTAGCAATTTCTTTATTCATCCCTAAAATCACCCAACATAACAATCTCAGAATCCAACAAGAACCCTTTTTCTCGATAAACTCTCTCTTGAACCCTTTTGATCAATGTATAAATATCTTGTGCCGTAGCTTTTCCTAAATTTACTATAAAATTAGCATGCTTTGTAGATATTTGGGCGTCCCCCACGCACAATCCCTTGCAACCAGCTTCGTCTATGATTTTGCCAGCCGAAATGCCCGAAACATTCTTAAAAACACTACCAGCGCTGGGATAATCAAAAGGCTGAGTCTCTTTCCTCTTCCTAAAGTGCCGCTCCATCAAATAACGTATTCTGTCAGAATCGCCCGATTCTAATCTTAACATCGCTTCCACTATAATTCCATATGAAGAAAGAGCGCTTGTGCGGTAGCCAAATCCGACTTCGGGCTTGTTTAAAACCTGCAACTCACAATTCGACGTATAAACTGTCACTGTGCTGGTAATGTTTGCCATGCAGCCATCATGAGCACCCGCATTCATAACCAAAGCCCCGCCTAGACTACCTGGAATTCCAACAGCAAATGCAAATCCTTTTAAACCATTTTTCCAAGCTACCTGAGTAAGAGTGGAAAGCGGAGTTGCGGCTCCCGCTTGTAAGTAGTGGCCATCCAGGGAAATTTTTTTAAAACCGGAGCCAAGCTCAATGGCCACTCCTCTGAAGCCATCATCAGAAATTAGAAGATTCGAACCTTTACCTAATACAAAATAAAGCGCCCCGTACCTATCAATTGTTTTCATCAATAATCTTAAATCGCTTATGGTGTCCGCAACCGCAAAAATAGCAACATTACCACCAACCCTAAAGGTCACCTTCTTGGCTAAAGGGACGTTTTGAAAAACCTTGCCAGGCATATCTCTTTCTAATTTTAAAAATACCTTTTCTAAAGCACGTGCGTCGTTCAAGAATTCACCTCAACGGAATCATTTTTCTCTATAAGAAATGAAAGAAAATCTTCACCCACTGAATGAATATCACCGGCGCCCATTGTCAGAATTAAATCCCCTCTCTCGGTAAAGCTTGAAAGGAAATCATTTATGTCAACTTTCCTTGGTAAATATACGGCATCTACGTGTGGATTATACTCAAGAAGTGAATCCAAAATAAGCTTTCCATTAATTCCGGGTTCGGGCACCTCTCCAGCGCCATAAACATCGGTAATAATTACCATATCAGCTTGTTCAAATGAAGTCCCGAATTCATCAGCCAAACTTCTGGTTCTAGAGTATCTGTGAGGTTGAAAGACACAAATAACCCTTCCCCAATCACCATCTTTTGCAGCATCCAAAGTAGCTTTTACTTCCGAAGGATGATGAGCATAATCATCCACAATTGTAACATCAGAACAGATTCCGACTAATTGAAATCTTCTTTTTACGCCGCTAAAATTTTTCAAAGCTCTTGCCGCTTTTAAGAACTTGATTCCGGCTAAATCACCAACAGCAATTGCAGCAAGCGAATTAGAAACATTGTGGCATCCTGGAACTTTCAAGCTCACATTTCCTGCCTTTTTGCCTTTTATTAAAACATCAAAAGAGCTGTTAAACGAATTTAGCTCTAAATTCTTAGCGGAGTAATCGTTCGTATCCTCAAAACCATATGTAGTTATGCGTAATTTAGATAGAGAGGATTTGGTTTTAATTTTTTCTATGAATTTTTTATTTATAGGATGATCCATATTTATGACAAGATGACCATCATGGGGCAATAGTTCTATAAATTTTAGAAAAGTTGCTTCAATGCCATCGAGCGATTTAAAATAATCCAAGTGGTCCTCTTCTATATTTGTAACTACAATTATGTCGGGCTTTAAATAAAGCAAAGAGCCGTCACTTTCATCGGCTTCAACAATAAAGAAATCGCCCTTGCCATATTTCGCGTTACTACCGATGTCGTTTAATTCTCCTCCGATCAAAAAGGTTGGGTTTAAATCATTTTTTTCAAAAATAAACGAGATCAAAGATGTCGTTGTCGTTTTTCCATGAGTTCCGGCAACCGCTATACAAACTTTACCTTCACCTAACTCAGAAAGCATCTCTGCGCGCTTTAAAATCGGGATGCCTTTCTTTTGGGAAAATTTTACTTCAGGATTATCTCCTTTTATCGCAGAAGAAACTACGACCACATCCGCAGATTCTAAATTCTGTGGATTGTGTCCAATCTTTATGGTCGCTCCCTGTTTTCTTAAATTCAAAGTGTTGCGAGATTCTTTTATATCCGAACCAGAAACAGAGTATCCCATCTCCAAAAGAACTTTAGCGATACCACTCATTCCCGCTCCACCAATTCCAACAAAGTGTATGTTTTTAAAATCCACATTATTCCTTTCTTGGCCTTCGTCCATCAGTTTTAAGCTATAAGGATTAAGCTCTTAACCTGCACATCGCATCTTTCCACTTTTAACTTCACTCTTTAAACTCCACCCCTCGCTCTTCCTTCTCCAAGCCCCTTCACGAGTTTAGCCAATTCTAGCGCAGCATTCGGTTTTCCAAGTTTGCTGACGTTATCTCTCATCTTAAAAAGAATACTTTCATTAAAAATTATCTCATTTGCTGAATTAAAAACCGCAACACCATTCATGTCTTCATCTAAAATTAATTTCGCCGCACCCTCCTGCTCAAGAACACGTGCATTCTTCTCTTGATGCCCCCCCGTGGAATAGGGATAAGGAACCAAAATTGAAGGAACACCCACCGCCGTTATCTCAGCAATGGTAGTTGCCCCCGCGCGACAAAGAACTAAATCTGAAACCGCATATGCCTTATCAATGTCATTTAAATATTCATAACAATTATACAGCAACTTATCCTGAGGCCTTTTTTGGACTTCCAGTTGCTTTGAAATTTTTTCAAAATCGATCTTACCTGTAATATGAATTATCTGCAAATTATCGAAATTACGAAACCTATTATATGCATCCACCAATGACTCATTTATACATCTTGAACCTTGGCTGCCCCCGAACACTAAGAGGGTTTTTCTATTCGATTCAACAGAAAAAAAATCGAGAGCGTCTTCCCTTTTAGCCTTTAGTATCTCTTTTCGGATGGGATTTCCCGTTACAATACAATCCCTTTTAAAAAACTTCTCCGAGCACGGAAACGTGATTGCCACAATATTTGCTCGTTTTCCCAATAACTTATTGGTCAATCCGGGAATGGAGTTTTGTTCGTGGATAATCGTGGGGATTTTAAGTAAAATTGCCATCGCGACCATGGGAGCGCTCACATATCCCCCCGTGCCCAGAACAACATCCGGCTGAAATTTTTTAATTATTTTTATTGCTCTATAACATCCCGCAATAAAAGAAAAGATTGTTTTAAAAACATCTAGAGAAACTTTCCTTTTTAATCCTTTTATATTAATAGAGGTAAAAGAATATCCTGCCTTCGGCACAATTTTGGCTTCCAAACCCTTGCTGGTACCAACAAATAAAATATCCGTTCCAGGGATAAGCTGCTTTACTTTATCAGCTGTCGCTAGTCCAGGATAAACATGTCCGGCCGTCCCTCCTCCTGTTATGATAACCCGCACTTGTCATTCTCCTCTACGAGTTGATTTTGTCTTTCGTGAATTTGCGATACTTAACAAAACACCGACACTGCACAAATTAAACAAAAGAGATGAGCCTCCATAACTTAAAAAAGGAAGGGGCACACCCGTAGTTGGCAAAACACCCGTAACCCCCCCCATGTTAACCAATGCTTGAGTAGCAATCAGGCAAATCATCCCGCATCCTAACAGTTTTCCGAAATTATCTTTAGACTTAAGAGATATTATCATACCAACAACAATTAGTGTCATAAACAAAAAAACCACCAAAAGAGTACCTGCCAAACCAAACTCCTCGCCAATAATAGCTAATATAAAATCAGTGTGAGCTTCGGGGAGATAAAGAAATTTTTGTCTACTCATTCCCAAGCCTATACCTGCTAAACCGCCGGAGCCAAACGCAAGCAACGATTGAATTATGTGAAAACCTGTCTTTCGTGGGTCTTTCCAGGGATTTAAAAAAGCAGTAAACCGTCTTAGTCGATATGGCTCAATATAGATAAATATAAAAATTAAAATTAAGCCGGTTATACCCAACCCTAACAAATGAATTAATCTTGCGCCATATAAAAATATAAGAAAAAAAACAGCCGAGCAAATAATCAAAACAGCTCCCAGATGTGGTTGAAATAGTATTAAAGCCAAAATCGGCCCCACCACCAAAGCAAGAGGAATAAGCAGATCTGAAAATTTTGTAATTTTACCGCGTTTTTTGGATAGAATATCGGCTACATATAAAACAACAACGAACTTAGCAAGCTCCGAGGGTTGAAAAGAAAAATCGCCCATGGAAATCCATCTTGAGGCACCCCCAGCCGTATGCCCTAATCCTGGAATAAATACCATAATAAGAACAATAATACTTAAACCAATACCGACCAAAGAAAACTTCCTTAAGAACCGATAGTCTATGCCCGCAAAAAAAATCATTGCCGCAAGACCTATTAAAATGAATAAAAGTTGTCTTTTAAAATAGTAGTAACTATCACCGTGCTCAGAAAAAGCCATTACGGAACTTGCATTTAAAACCATAACAGCCCCGATAAAAAGAAGGATCGAAGTAACACCCAAAAAAATCCATGCCAACCTCAGATTAACTCTTCTGTAAGCCATAAAAATCTTCCCTTAAGCTCAAAACCGCTTTTCTAAAAACCTCTCCTCTTTCCTTGTAATCAGAAAACATATCAAAACTGGCACAAGCGGGAGAAAGAAGAACAACATCTCCGTTTTTCGATATTCCAGCAGCCCTCTTTGTGGCCTCAATCAAAGACTCCGTTTCCTCAATAGTTATATTCAAACCGCAAAAAGCTAATTTAATTTCACTTGCCGCTTCACCGAAAACAATCAGGGCCCTCACCTTCCCTTTAGATGCTTTGGCAACACCTTGAAAGCTATTTTTTTTGTTCCTACCGCCTACTAGCAAAATTACGGGACTGCTAAACGCCGTTAATGCCTTGATTACCGCATCGGGATTGGTGGCTTTAGAGTCATTATAAAACTCAACTCCATCCACGGTTCCCACATATTCAACTCTATGTTTTAACCCTTTAAAATTTAAAAGAACATTCCGCACAAAACTTATCGGAACCCCGCCGACCAACGCAGCCGCCGCAGAAGCCATTGCGTTATCCAAATTGTGTTCACCCTTTATCCTTAGCTCATCAACCAGAAAAACTTCTTCGCTGGCTCCGCCATATCTAAAATAAACTTTTCCCGATTTAACAAAAATCCCCTCGTTGAGTTCCTTTATTTTGCTAAAAGGAATAATTTTTGCGTTTACCGAACTAGCAAGCTTCCAAACCAGCGGATCATCGAAGTTTAAAATCGCATAATCGTCCTTTGACTGATTCTCGAACAACCTCGCCTTTGCCTGAGTGTAATCAGCAATATCAATATAACGATCTAGGTGATCGTCGGTAATATTTAAAAGAACGCTTATCCGAGGTCTAAATTCAACAATGTTTTCAAGTTGAAAGCTGCTTAGCTCTACAACAAACTTAGTATCCGAAGATATGGCCTCGAGATTCTCTACAAGTGGATTACCAATATTTCCAGCAATTATGGTGGGAAAAGATTTTTTATACATCTCCCCAATCAAAGTAGTGGTAGTGGTCTTGCCATTGGTCCCAGTAATTCCCACAATAAAAGGATTTGAACCTGCAAGTTGATATGCAAGCTCAATCTCGCTCCACACGGGAATTCCCATTTCTTTAGCTCTTTTTATTAAAGGAATGTCACCAGGAACACCGGGGCTAATGATAATAAGTTCTTTGCCTTCCGCATAACTTAGAGACTGTGAGCCAATATGAGCTAAAATACCTTCTTTGTTAAGTTCAAGCGCCCTTGAGTGCAATGATGAGTTTTTAGCAATATCTATTATATAAACTTCTTCACCTAGAGATTTTAATTTTTTTGCTGCGGCCATACCACTTTTTGCCATTCCTAAAACCAAAACTTTTTTACCTTTAAAATTCATAAAGCTTTCACCTTCAAAGAAAAACTAATTTCAATCAGATATAAATTATGACGTCTATGTTACGTCGCTGTCATAAAGTAGAAGGAAAATCCGGCCCCTGCTAAAATTCCTGTTACAATCCAAAACCTTATCATAATCTTCGTTTCGGACCAGCCCAACATCTCAAAGTGATGATGAATGGGAGCCATCTTTAATATTCGTTTTCCGAAACAACGAAACCAAATAACCTGAGCTATAACCGATAATCCTTCAATAACATAAATTCCTCCCATCAAGATCAACAACAATTCAGTCTTAGTTAAAACCGCCATTGCGGCAATTGCTCCTCCCAGACCAAGGGAACCCGTGTCTCCCATAAAAATGTCCGCAGGGTGAGAATTATACCAAAGAAATCCAATGCATGCGCCGCCAACCGCCGCGCAAAGAATGGCTAGATCCAGGTGATCTTGTCGAAAAACGATACCAGCATAGGCCAACATAACTATAGCTATGGTTCCAGCGGCTAGTCCGTCGAGTCCATCGGTTAAATTAACCGTGTTGGTGGTCCCAGCTATCAATAGAAATAAAAATATAAGGTAAAGCCACGGAATAATAACGTTGGTCCCTCCAAAATTGATAACGGAAGAAGGACGGCTCAAAGAAATTACCACCCCCGTAAGAGGCAAGTTAACATTTATTGAAATCCCAACCCAGTTTACTGCAAGCAGTCCGAACGCAAAGGCAATTAAAAGCTCGCAAATAAGTTTGGTTCTTGCTCTTATCCCAAGGGATCTTTCTTTTATCACTTTTAAATAATCGTCAAAGAAACCTAACAAGCCGCAAGAAAACATCAGAAAGATGGCGATGGCGCTGAAGCATTTTATGTCAGAAATAGTAAAAAACGAAATTATCACGCTCAACAATATGACCAGACCGCCCATTGTTGGCGTCCCATGTTTAACCAAGTGCTGCTGAGGACCATCGACCCTTATCACCTGTCCTAGATTCCTGGATTTAGAAAGCTTTATCCATAAAGGCGTCAGTACTCCAGCAACAATTAAAGCCAAAACAACAGTGATAAAAACCTGATATGTTGGAAACCGTTCAATATTAAATATGCTTGAAAATATTCGAACTAACATTTTATCCTCATTTAATTGACTCCACCAATTTCTCCAACGCCATAACCCTGGATGCTTTAACCAAAACAATATCCCCTGACCTTATGGTCTCTTTTATTTTTTGCTCAACGCCTCCGAACTCGTTATAGATAAAAATATTGCTTTCATCCATTCCGGCTCGAATTGCTCCCTTGGCAATTTGCTTCGCTTTTGTTCCCACAACAAATAGTAAATCTACCTCATTTTCTTTAACAAGAGCGCCAACGGTTTCATGCAAACTCACAGAAAGCTCTCCAAGCTCGGACATGTCACCAAGAATTGCTATTTTTCTGCTCCCATTCTTAATATCTTTTAATGATTCAAGCGATGCGCGCATTGAGTCAGGATTGGCATTGTACGCATCGTTTATGATCATAACCTCTTTAGAGTTCACAATAACCTGCATTCGCATCTCGGAAATACTACATTTTTCAAGACCCATTTTCACATCGTTTAATGATAACCCAACTTCAATCGCAGCAGAAGCGGCGGCCAAAGCATTGTAAATGTTATGTTTTCCGGGCAATGGAAGCGTTACAAAAATCACGTCATCTTTGTTTGTGATTTTAAAAGAAGGACACCCGCTTCTCTTTACATTAATATTTTCCGCCCTCATATCAGCTTTTTCAGATAAACCATACGTTACGACTTTAGCTAATGTCATTTTTTTGAACCTGTCGGTCCAGTTGTCGTCTTGATTTAATATCACTACACCGTCATCCGTGATAGATTCAATGAGTTCAGCTTTTGTCTCTGCAATCGCTTTCTCCGAACGAAGTAATTCAAAATGAGTCTTTCCAATATTTGTTATAAGCGCAATATTTGGTTTAGCAATTTCACAAAGCTCGGCAATCTGGCCCCTTCCCCTCATTCCCATCTCTAAAACCATAATATTGGTATCCAAATCCGCCTTTAAAATGGTTAAGGGAACTCCTATTTCATTGTTATAACTCTTTTCAGTAGAAACTAAAGTGGTTTTTCTTTCCAAGATGCTCCTTAGCATATCTTTTGTCGTTGTCTTTCCTGTGCTTCCTGTTATGCCCACAACCTTGGCATTTAACTTTTTGCGAACCACGCTTGCCATAGATTGCAACGCCTTAAGACTATTATCTACTTTTATAACTATAAGATTTTCTGCTAAATATCCAACTTCGGATTCAATTTCATCGTTCCAACATTCGGTAAAAAAACCGGATGCGCCCCCTTTAATTGCTTCGTTGATAAACTTATGACCATCGAAATATTCGCCTTTAAGAGGAACAAAAAAATCATCTTTTTTTAAAATACGAGTATCCGTACAAACTGAGAATATCAAATCATGCCCAGATCCCCTAATAAGCTTTCCTTTTGGCAATATTGACAACAATTCAGAAATCCTTATTTCTAACATAAATCCATCTCCAATAACGCTTCTCTTACAACTGCACGATCATCAAAGGGAACAACTTTATCTTTAAAAACCTGACCCGATTCATGTCCTTTGCCCGCCACCAACACGGAATCACCGGATTCCGCAAGGGAAAGCGCATAATAAATGGCTTCTTTTCTATCAATAATTCTCTTGTATTTAACGAAGGGCGCCTTTCCTAATCCCCGTTCTATCTCTTCTATTATTGCCAATGGCTCTTCACTTCGAGGATTATCTGATGTTATTATCAAATAATCGCTCAATTCCCCCGCAATTTTACCCATCAAAGATCTTTTCTTTTTATCCCTATCACCACCACAACCAAACACCGTAATAACCCTTCCTTCCGTTATCTCTCTTGCGGCTTTAATTAATTTCTCTAGCCCATCGGGAGTGTGCGCATAATCGACAAAAACACTAAAATCTTGCCCACAATCTACCGTTTCAAACCTTCCCGAAATATTTAAAACGGCTTCGATGCCACTTTTAATATCTTCATTGGAAAAACCCAAAGCAAGCCCAACCCCCGCTGCAGCCAAAGAATTATACACATTAAAAAGTCCTTTAAGATTTATGGACAAGTCTATATCTGAGGTTGAGGTTAATATCTTGAATTTTGACCCCTTTTTGTGTAATTGGATTTCTTCAGCCCTTACCATGGCTGTCTTACTCAATCCATAACTGATTACATTGGCGCTATTAGAAGCAATTTCTTTTCCGTAAGAGTCATCAATATTTATAACCTTTGCAGTCTTCTTATAATCATCAAAGATTTTCTTCTTTGTTAAAAAATATTTTCTCATACTTTTGTGGTAATCAAGATGATCCTGGCTTAAATTGGTAAAAACCAAGACGTTAAAAGAGCATCCGTCCACACGGTGTAAATCTATAGCGTGAGAAGATGCTTCCATTACCGCATGTGTTACACCACTTTCAACCATTTTTTTAAATATTTTTTGTAAATCGTACGATTCTGGCGTGGTTCTTTCTACAGGGAAAACCCTATCGCCAACCTTATGTTCCACTGTTCCAATTAAGCCAGTTTTTCTTCCCGCGTTTCTAAATATACTATCCACCAAATAACTAGTAGTAGTTTTACCATTTGTGCCCGTAATTCCGACCAACTGTATTTTTGACGTGGGATCTTTAAATAGAAATTTTGATAAAATTGCAAGCGCATTTCTTGAATCCTCAACTTGACATTGTGCTATTGAACCAAAATCCTCTAACCATCGCTCGGTTACAATTGCAGAAACACCCGACTTAATTGCATCCTTAATATACATATGTCCGTCGGTTTTAAAACCTTTTATGCATACAAAAAGACTCCCCGGTTTTGCTTTCCGCGAGTCATATATAATATCTTCGATATCTACATTTAGTTCCCCTTCTAATCTCTTTGGGTCAAGAAGAGAGACAAATTTATCAAACTCCAACAACATCCTCACCACATTGTGAAATATTTTATCACAGCTCATCCAAACAATCGAACAAGAATAAAATTTAATCTTTATCAGGATTGATCTTTAAATGTCGTAAACTAAATTCGGTCAAATTTTTAAATACTGGGGCAGCTATAGAGCCGCCGTAAATATTACCCTTAGGTTCATCAATAACTATAATAATTGCCAACTGAGGTTCCTCTATGGGCGCAAATCCGACAAAAGAAGCTACATATTTACCTTTTTCGTAACCCTTTCGGTTTTCACCGGGCTTTTGCGCGGTCCCTGTTTTACCCGCAACTCTATAACCGGCTATTTGTGCATTTTTTCCCGTTCCATCGGTCGTTACTTTTTCTAAAATTTCCTTCATTTGTTGCGCTGTGCTAGATGATAATATTTTCTTGCCCTGCGCAGGCATAACCTCTTTAATCGTTTTTCCATTCAAATCAGTAATCTTCTTTAATAGACAAGGTTTCACCTGCAATCCATCATTTGCAATAATTGCAAAGGATTGAAGAACTTGCAAGCTTGTTGCAGACATCCCTTGACCAAATGGGATATTTCCAATGGTTGAACCGGACCACTGCTCAGAAGGTGGCACATACCCTATAGCCTCACCAGGAAAATCAATTCCTGTTTTTTGACCAAAACCAAACAAGGAAAGATAATCACAAATTTTTTCTTTCCCTAATTTTTGTCCTATTTTAACAATACCAACATTGCTGGATTCTGCAATAATCCTCGTTAAAGTAAAATCCTCAGTTTGTCTTGCGTGAGATTCACTTATCAACCTGTCCGCAATCTTAATAGAACTGGGCAACCTAAAAACATCCGACGGTTTATAGATCCTTTCTTCTAATGCAGCAGCTCCTATTATCATCTTTATCGTTGAACCGGGTTCAAAAGAATCCGTTACCGCCCTGTTGCGAAAAGAAGATGAGTTTACTTCGCCATACTCATTTAAGTTGAAGGAAGGATAGCTGGCCATTGCCAGTATTTCGCCC
This sequence comes from Actinomycetota bacterium, assembly GCA_011046085.1. Taxonomy (GTDB): domain Bacteria; phylum Actinomycetota; class Aquicultoria; order UBA3085; family Oleimmundimicrobiaceae; genus DSBK01. The sequence continues at coordinate 19,221 of DSBK01000015.1, read as the reverse complement.
GTTTTGGGTTTTATTACAATTGCGTTTCCCGACTTTGCCCCGTATTCCTCTACACAACCATTAAGCTCAGCTTGAGCTTTAAACTGAATATCTTTATCTATTGTTAAATAAATATTCTTCCCTTCCGTAGAAGGAGAAAGTTCATAAACACCAGTAGATATCGATCTGCCTTTCGGGTCTTTTTCAACAAGAAGGTGCCCCGACAACCCTTTTAAAATATCATCATAAAACATCTCCAGCCCAGTGAGCCCTTCATTGTCCACTCCAACAAATCCAATAACATGAGAACCAAGCTCATCGCACGGATAACATCTTTTGCTCTCTCTTAAAAAATAGACCCCTTCAATCTGCAATGCTTTTATTCGTTCTGATTCAGATTGTCCAATTTTGCGGGCAAGATAAACAAAACCACAGTCCTTGTTAAGTTTATCTAAAATAATTTTTTTCTCTATTCCTAAAATCTGAGAAATTTGAGCAGCAACACTTTCAGCGTCTTTAATAAAATACGGATTTGCATATACGGTAGTGGTGTCAATGCTCGTAGCTAGTATGTCGTCATTTCGGTCGTAAACATTTCCGCGTCTTGGCGCAATCTCAATCGATCTTATGCGCTGTTTTTTGGCCAATGATTCATATTCTTTCGCTTTAACAATTTGAATATTTATTAATCTTGCTACAATCACGAGGAATCCTAATAAAAATGCGAAGATTATAAAAAAAAGTCTTGCATCGCCCCACTTCCGAGACTTAGCAGACATCAAACTCCTCCTTATTCTTAAACTTCCGTTCTTCGAATGGCCCAACACAAAAGCTATTTAATCTCGAAAGCTCCCGCCGTCATTATTCTTCATCGCCAGCTTACTCTCAGATATCTTTTTGTCGATTATCTTTAAATAATTTACGCTTGACGGTAAAATCATTCCAATTTTTCCGAGTGCAATTTTTTCTATTCTTTCTGGTGATTTGAGTTTTGCAACTTCAACTATCAATTTCTGATTATAGGTTTGCTCTTCCTCTAATATATTTTTTAAATTTTCTACTTCGATGGCACCTTGGGTCACCAAAGTTTGTTGCGTCGCATTAAACATTACCGAAGTTGGTAAAATAGCAAATACTAGAACCAAAAAACTCAAAGAAAGACCTCTTTTCCGGTCGTTGGTTATTAGTCTAAGATTTGCTTTTGCTTGTTCCTTTTTTGGTTTATACGCCAGCTTCCTTGCTGTTTGCATTGCTCTTTACACTCCTTGCTTAATTAGGATTTTTCTGCAACCCTTAATTTCGCACTTTTAGATCTGGGGTTTCTTTCCTTTTCCCCCTCGCTTGGTTTTATTGGTTTTTTGGTTAATATTTTAGTGATCGGCTTTCTGCCGCAAACGCAAATTGGCATTTCCGGCGGACAAATACAACCTTTCGAATAATCCTTAAAAATATTTTTTACTATTCGGTCCTCTAGCGATTGATAGGAAATAACCACCAGCCTCCCTCCTGTTTTAAGCCATCTTATTGCGCTTCTTAAACCTTTTTCTAGTGAATCAAGTTCCCCGTTGACTTCGATTCTTATTGCCTGAAAAGTTCTTTTTGCAGGATGGCCTCCTTTTCTTCTCGCGCTTGCAGGTATAGCCTCTTTTATGATATCCACCAACTCGAATGTTGTTTGAATCATTCTTCGTCTCCTCGTTTCTACTACAAAACTAGCAATTCGGCTTGCCCACTTCTCTTCCCCGTATTGGCTAATTAAACTGGTCAATTCATCTTTCGAGTAAGTATTAACCACATCACAAGCTGTCAGTTTCTGACTCGTATCCATTCTCATATCGAGAGGGGCATCGAACCTATAACTAAAACCCCTTTCAGGAAAATCAAATTGAAATGACGATACACCCAAATCAAATAAGACGCCGTCTACCTTTTGAAAACCATCTCGCATCAAAATTTCATCTAAGTTTGTAAAACTGTCTTTAACTAATTTAATTTGCTGGCTGAAGCTTGATAGTTCTTTTTTTGCCCTGTTAATTGCCATTTCGTCCTGATCGATCCCTAGTAAAAAGCCGCTTGGTTTAATTGCTCTCAAAATTGCTTTTGCGTGTCCTGCCCCGCCCAAGGTGCAGTCAATTATCACGCTGCCTTTTTTCAGATTTAAATACTTCACAACTTCAGCCAGCAAAACTGGAATATGTTCTTGTTTCATATAAAACCCTACTTTTGCTGGCTGAGACTTTTGTTTTGACATTTGCTGAAACCAAGCTACAAGCTCTGTAAAAATTCTTGTCAATTTTTGTGTTGCCCCGCCCAAGGTGCATGATCACACTGCTAAAAAAACGGCCCCCAGCCAGCAAACCTTTTAACGATATTCGATTATCAATGGATTAAATCAAAAGTTCCTCTGCGATATCAGAATAAGAACTTTCGGCTTCTTTTTGATAAGCTTCCCAGTTTTCTTTACTCCAAATTTCCAATCTGTCAGAAACTCCAACGATCACGACCTCTTTATTCAGGTTGGCATATTCCCGAAGATTGCCAGGAATCAATATCCTTCCCTGCCTTGTGATATCTTCTTCGCTTGCTCCTGCGAAAAAGAAACGGGAAAATTTTCTAGCATCTTTCTTTGCTAAGGGAAGCGATCTTATCTTATCTTCCCATCTGGGCCACTCGGTTTTTGGAATAACAAATAAGCATTTTTCCATCCCAACGGTTATAACTACCCCGTCGGCCAGAGCATCTCTGAACTTGGATGGTAATATTAGTCTTCCCTTTTCATCTAAAAAATGACAAAACTCGCCTAAAAACACTTTTTCTCCCTAGTTGATTTCGATTTATTTCCACTCTACTCCATTATGTTCCACTATGCAACACTTTTGGTTATATTTTCGGCAAAAAAAGAGAAAAACTTTAACTTTTTTCCATAAAATTTCATAAATAATTTGTTGGCTGCAGATTCCAAAAAAACAAAAAGAAGGACTCGTATAAGAAAATTAAGGTTCTTTCTTTAAGTGGCAATACATAAAAACGGGAGGTCTTTGACAAATAAAGCGCTGCGTGTCAGAACAAAATAGCCAGTTACTGAAAGATATCATTAATTTATTTTGAGAACAAAAGGTGGAGATTGATCCTGTACTTTTAATTAATAAGAAGGTGGGGGAAATTTTTAACATATCTTAATAATATATAATAATTTTAGTCGTGAGGGTGTGGGTCTTTCAGATTAGTAAACTACCAGCCTCCAGCTATCAGTCTCAAACCCCTAGCTAAAAACTATAAGCTTTAATAATTAAGCTCTTAACCTGTACATCTTTGCCCTTACTCCCGGTCATTGTAAGCCCGAAGAGCGCGGCAATCTTTAGATTACTTTGCTATGCCTGCCCTGAGTTCGTCGAAGAACTCCTTGTAAAGACAAGGTTATTGTCTACCTCTCCTTCACAATAATGAGAAAAATACCCCCTGCTAAGTCAAGGCCTCAACTATTGTTGACCATAACCACTATTTCCTCTGAAACTTCGGTACCTGCCGTATAATGTGCTTCGACCATTAAGGTATGCTTACCGCCAAGCGCCGCCGTGGTATCCCAGGTATATATATAAGTGGAGTTAGGGCCGTCTCCTTGTATTTTTCCAACCTCTTCTCCATCTATATAAAAAACTACATGCCTGATGTTTCTGTGTGTGGCCGAGCTACTTTCAACATTCGTGATGATGTTAACGGTGCCGCAAAGCTCTGCGCCACCGCCTGGAGAGGTTATGCTCACAGGTAGAGTGTTTGTTTCGATTACTTCTTCCTCTGTCGGTATTTCCTTAACCGTATCCGCTTCATCACTTACAACGGTCTCCGTGGTAAAATCAGCCGTTTCGGTTGTGCTGGAGGCATCCAAAATAATTGGAGGAGTAGGATGTTCGACTACGCTAAGCAAAGCAGGGATTTTCTTCATAAAGAACCCGTTATGGGCGCTCACAATGACGTATCCTCTATAATCTCCTGGAACCGCATCATTGGGAACATTGAGTTTGGCGGCCACCTGCACCTCCTCACCTGAATCAATGGCAATGGAGCTTACGCCTTTGCCAACCTCTATGTATTTAAACAACGGTTTCAATTCATCGGACAATTCAACCTGCACAGTTAAAGTGTCTCTCCAAATGCTTTTAATTCTGAAAACATCGGGAGAATTGTTGGAGTTTCCCGACGGAACTTCACCAAAATCAAGGGCGAGATTTCCATCTTTATCCACACTTGCGATGGGAAAGGATGTTTTGGGTGGTGATGGAGCGATGGATGTCCTGGTCGCCTTGGATGTTCCCGAGGATAAAACAAAGGCGTCGTCAAAACAAGCAGTGGTGAATGTGTTCCCCGTGTTGGTCTCCATATCGGTGAAAAGAGCATGCGTTGCCCCACTCACCAGCGAAATCAGTACAAGTAAAGACATAAAATGTAAGATAATTTTTCTCTTAATCATTTTATTACACCTCAGAAACCTCTTTTGGCTTCGTGTTCTCTTTTACGCACTTAAAGATGTTTCTAATCTCGCCAATTATTATGAGAGCCGCGGGCAGGATTATTAAAAACAGAAAGCCGTTTCTCGTCCTGGCGAAGCTAACGAAATAACCAGCGTAGGGAACGTTAAAACTTGCTTCGCCAAGGACATCTTCTGCCGGAACAATCCAGCCATCAGGACCCTCGTTGGCATCACCCATGGTCTTAAAACCCAAAGATCCGCCCTCATTAACAACATCCACTACCCTGTGGGTGGTTAAACTCTTGGAATGGTCTTCAAAAACTTTTGAATCCTGCGGAGTTTTGAAGGTAATGATATCGCCTTCTTCAATATCGGCTGCCTCTATCGGCTTTACAAAGAGGACGCTCCCCACATGAATTGCCGGCTCCATGCTTCCGCCCAAGACCGTCAAGGGCTTATAGCCCTTAATCCAAGGTGCTTTCTCAAAGGGTCTTACCTGCATAAACACGGAGAAAACTGCCAGCAATAACACCAAAATTAAACCAATTGTCATTGTCCACTTAAAGAATTTTTTTATCATTCTGCTCCAGCCTCCCTGATACAGGCCAGTACCTGGCAGTCCTCAGCTTCCAGCTATCAGCCACAAACCATACTCCATACTTACGGTCATTGCGAGGGAGTATAACAACCGAAGCAATCTGCTTTTTATTACAAAGTATGAGATTGCCGCGCTCCTTTCAGTCGCTCGCAATGAAGGGAAAAGTTCCTTATCTTTAACTTTCCCCTTCACCCATTACCCATTCCCCTTCTTTTCTTTGCCCTGTCTGCTAACTTATCACAAATATAAAAAGATATAAAAGATATGAAGACGGGCGTGAGGGGCTTAACACCCCTCACGCTGTTTTGTACTTCGCTCTGGGCAAAACACCATAGGAATCTAGATGTTTGCCTGTTGTCTCGCATACACCACGAACTCAACTATGATGCTTTTACCCTGGTACACGTCGCCCGCATCGATGGGCATACTGACGGTGTATTTCAGATTCTGCGTCCCCCCAACTGCAATCGGGAGGAGATTTACGGTGTTCACGGGCCCCGCCGTCAGAGCGGCCAAAGTGCCGTCGTAAAGAAGTGTCCCCGAAAGGGCCTGCTCTATTCGAACATTAAGCCCACCTGCCAACACCGTGTCATCCACACCGTCGCCAGGAGTGGCATCGGTTACGGTTGCTCCCACCTGGTACAGATAGACATTCAGCGTTCCTTCGTTTTTAACGTTGAGATACCGGGCAAACGATTGACCCGGATAGTACTCGCCCGTGGGATACAATCCACCAGTAGCTGGGGGTGCACCCTGTAAGGCGGTTGTGTAGAACATCGGTCCGGGTATCGCTTCTCCCAAGTTTCTCTCCGCCGTGATGACTACCGTACCAGTTTCAAAGGAGTTTCCCGTATTCGACGCCGAGTCCGTAAACAGCGCAAAAGTTGCTCCACCGACGAGGACGAGTGTTGTGGTGACTACCAGCACCGAAACAAGTATTCGGTTTTTCATAAAGCACTCCTCTCTTATAAGAGAAGTGATGGGTTACTCGTCCATCACTGGTGGGCTAGGCGCCCATCGATTTAGTTGTTAGCTGTCTGCTCCGCGGCAAAGTCAAAGCTCACGGTGCAACTCTGTCCTTGGTAATCGTTGTCGGTATCAAGCGGCAGCTCGACGATGAACGTGAGCACCTCGCTATCCCCCGAATCAAGCACCCTGTCCCCAAGCTGAGCTCCCGACAGAGGACCCGTGTAAAGCACAGTATCTGAGCTGTCCTTAATCGTGCACTCGAGCTGCTCATCTAAGGTGCTAGCGTCGTCTCCAGTGGTGGTCATGGCATACCTGAGCTCCAGACTGCCGGAATTTGTCACAGTAAGGTCGCCACTGACGGAATCACCAGGAGCCATGTTGCCGTGGGTGACGAGTGCGCTTGCAGGTGAGAGCGCGATATCAACCGTGCCCGTGGCGAAGGTATTTCCCGTGTTGCTGGCCGAATCGGTGAAGATTGCCAGGCTCGCTCCTCCTACCATAACGGCGGTCACGGCGATCACGAGCAAGCTAACCATTATCTTTCTTCTCATTTGGTTTTTCCTCCCTTCTTAGACGCGGATTTTCGCAGATTAATAACGCAGATTTGCGCTGATTAGCGCATATTTGCGCGGGTTAATCGCAAGTTACCGCTACGCTACCCCGACCTTCCTGACGTAAGCTGCATTCGACCAGATCCTTAATCATTTTTGCCCTAACCGGGCTCCGGTTGGCCAAACCCAGCCACGCCTCTCGACTCCCTAAACTCAGCTGCCAGCCTTTCAGTCTCCAGCTGCCAGCTTTTTTCAGTCTCCAGTCTCCAGTTTTTAGCTCCCCACTCCCAACTAACAGACTCCCGACTAGCTAGTCGGGCAAAATCTGGTGTGGTGGCTGTGATATCACCTTCTTAATGGTGGAGATGAGCGCACTGCTTGACATGCTCTTTAGCACGTAACCATCGGCCTCCGCCTCTTTGCTTTGCTCCTTGTAATCAATGGTGTTGTGAGCGGTTAGAACCACCACTTTTGCCGCAGGATGAGCTTCTTTAATCTTTTGCATGCTTGTTACTCCATCCATAACCGGCATTGCCAAATCCATAAGCACCACATCGGGCAAAAGCTCATCGAACATTGAAACTGCTTCCTTTCCATTGCTCGCCTTTCCAACAACTTCAATATCCTGCTGAAGATCAAGATACCTGCTCAATAAAGTTTGAAAGCGTTTGTTGTCATCGACCAACATAACTCTTATGGAATGCATTGCTACTCCAACTAAATTTCTAAAAATATTTACTGATCAAATTTTAAGAAAGAATGAAAAGGATTGCTTCAGCCCAGGGGATGGTTTTTTACCTGACTTTTGGGATGGTTTTTTACCTGACCGAAAGGATAGGTAGCTAATGGCTGCCGCCAGCATTCCTATTAACTGATAGGGCGAAGCTTATTCGCTCACTCTCGCAGAGCAAAACTTAGCTCCTTCGTTTTCTTGCTCGTCAAAGAAAACGAAGCAAAAGACGAGGGAATTTTGTGAAATCTACAAATATTGAGATTGATAAAGAGATTTCATCGAAATTCCTGAGCTGGACGGCCGATCATTTTTTGAACGGCTCCAAAATAACGGTTGTTCAGGCGCCTGCAGAACTCGCCCCGATAAATCGAGGCTCAAACAGCTTCGGCTTATTTCCTGAACAACCTATTTTTCCCCGCCTGCCTACGCCTATGACCCGCTGCGGGTTGGCGGGCAGGTGGCGGGGCTGATGGCAGATAGTTAAGGGTAATGGGTAAGGGGGGAAGTTGATGAACTTTTTCCGTCATTACGAGGAGCCCCTCGATGAACGCAGGGCAGGTATAGCGAAGTAATCTCAAGAGATTGCCGCGCCCTTCGGGCTCGCAATGACTGGGAATATGGAACATGGAATTCAGCTTTCATCTGCCAGTCGCCAGCCCTCAGGAAAAACAAATGGATGAGTGAAAGGAAAGTATAAGGGTAAAGGAGAAGGGTATGGAGTAAACAATGAGCAACGAATAATGAACTGGTAAGTTAATGAAGGACTTCAGATTCGAAAAGCTCATGACGGTGGGCCAAAGAGGCGGCTTCAACGCGATTTTTGACCCCCAGCTTGTGGAAGATATTCCTGATGTGAAATTTAACCGTACCTTGAGAAATAAAAAGTTTTTCGCAAATCTCGGCATTGCTTGCACCCAAAGAAATCAATTGCCATACCTCCGATTCTCTGGAAGTAAGCTTCCTCAAAGAGGATTCGCAATCACTGTGTCGAAAAAATGAAACAAGACTTGTCGTTGCCTCCAAAGAAAATGGGCTTTGGCCGTTTGCCGCGCGCCTCACGGCTTCAATTAGTTTTCTCGGACCTATGGACTTGGTCAAATAACCGCTTGCTCCATTTTTAAGGGCAGATTTAACATGATTCTCATCCTCAAAAACAGAAAGAATAATCACCTTTAAAAATGGGAAGCTAACCAATAGCTTTTTTAAAACCGAGATACCATCGATATCGGGCAGTCGCAAATCCAATAAAACCAGATCGGTTTCGAGAGAATCTATCAGCTTAATGGCTTTTTCGCCCGTTGATGCCTCTCCCACAACATGGATATCAGAATTTCTTTCTAATGCCTTTTTTATACCATCCCTCATGAGAGCGTGATCATCGACAACAACTACTCTAATCTTATCCACGTGTTTTCCCCCTCAATCCCGCTGTTCCCAAATTGGAACTTTAATCTTAATCTTGGCTCCTTTGTTAGGCTCACTTACTATGTTTAGCATCCCGCCAAGAAGCCCCACTCTTTCATACATCCCCATCAAACCAAAACAATCTGCTTCAGGCAAAAACTTTATTGCCTCATCAATCAAAAAACCCTTTCCGTTATCAGCAACAAAACACTCTATCTCTTTTCTTTTTAGACGCAACTCAACATCCACCCTGTCAGCATCAGCATGTTTATGAACATTAGTAAGCGCCTCCTGAATAACCCGAAAAATCGCAATTTGCGCAGAGGTAGTTAACTCACGTTCTTCTCCAATAACCTTCAAATTAACATTTATGTTCGTTCTTGCCTTAAATTCTTCGATGTGACATTTTACTTTGGGTACGAGCCCTTCCGGCATTAGAGAGCGAGGATAAAGCTGATTAATTATATTTTGCAATTCTTCCAATATTGACTTAAGAATTTTTTTTAATTCAATAAATTCTTCTTCTAAACCATCCGCATCGAAAAGCTCTTCCATTATACCAATTTGCAAAAGAGCGCTTGAGATAGATTGAGCGGGCCCATCATGTATATCAAAAGCTATTCTTTTTCTCTCTTTTTCTTGAGCATTGGCCAATTCTGTAAAAATTTCGTCCGCAGAATTTCCTGCCTTAAGATTTCCCACATACATCTACCCCTTTAAGTTTTTTTATCTTCAGGAGTATTGCAAAAAATAATTACTGTTCCTCTTCAGCTTCCTTAAATTCTTCTTTGTCCTCGGTTAAATCTTTGTCTGAAGAAAGATTAAAATCATATCCGCAATTATGGCAAGGTGGGAGCTTTAATCTGGACGCAGTGTAGTTTTCCGCTCCACAACGCGGGCAAATGTTTTTTTGCATAATATTTTTTTGCCTCCAAAATAATTTTCCAAAAAACAATCGTCCTCTGGATAAATGCACATATAGATTATAAATTCAGAAGCACAAAAAAACAACCTACCCATTAGCATTGAATTTTACTTTCATTATTTTCTTATAATCCCGCACTTCAAAGCATATATAACGGCTTGTAAGCGGTCATTTTTTCCAAGTTTATTTAGAATTTGGCAAACGTGGTATTTGGCAGTATGCTCGGATAAAATAAGTTCATTCGCGATTTCTTTATTTGAATACCCTTTAGCAATGAGCTTTAATACGACCAATTCACGAGGGGTTAGCCCATGTTTTGCTACTGCCCTTCTTCCTTTTTCTCTTCTTGCTTTTAATTCTCCAACCACCTTTTTGGCAATTTGGGAATCTAAGGGATAATTGCCTTTAGAAGTCTCCTTTATGGCTACAATAAGATCTTTGGGTGAAATGTCTTTGAGTAAATATCCATCAACATCTACGTCTACCGCATTCTGGATCAATTCCTCTTCATCAAAAGATGTTAGAACCAACACCTTACACTCCGGCAAAAATTTCTTAATCTTACGACATGCTGAAATTCCATCCAACCTAGGCATCTTTAAATCCATCAACACAATATCCGGTTTTAAGTTCCTGGCCCAAATGACAGCCTGCTCGCCATTTTTCGCTTCACCAATAACTTCAAACCCGCGTATTTTAAGCACCGCAATTAATTTATTGCGAACCAAATCATGATCTTCGGCAACCAAAATCTTAACTTGTTTCATTTGGGTTTCCTTTAGTCGAAGCGACAAACTCAACTCTCGTTCCCTTTTTAACATCACTAACGATTTTCAAGGAACCGCCTAAATTCTCCGCTTTGTCTTTCATGCCGAACAAGCCCAAACTCCCTTCCTCCTCAGCTTTGGTAAAAGTTTCCCTCACATCAAAACCTTTCCCATCATCACAAATAATTAGCTTAACGGCATCATCCTCATAATGCAAACTTACGCTGGTAGAGCTCGCTTTCGCATGTTTGATCACGTTGTAAAGCGCCTCGCGCATAATATAACAGATGGCCTTTTTAACATCGTTTGATATGAGTTGTTCTGTTCCAATTACATTAAACATGATACTGGTTTGATAATTTTTGTTAAAATGCTCGACACACCTTTTACAAGCTTCGCCCAACTCTATCTCCTCAACCAAATCAACCTTCTGTAAATCATATATATATAATCCCTCATCGTTTTCGCAATCTGAGAAATTTCCTTTTGCAGCCCTTTAAGGGTTTTGGCCACTTCATCTGGATCTTTATATATAAGTTCATTACAAATTTCCAAACTTATGTTTATCCCAAAAAGCGCCTGTGAGACCCCGTCATGCATATCTCTTGCGATGCGCTTGCGTTCATCGACCAAAATAATCTTCTGTTTCTCTTCCACCAGCCGTATATTCTTTATAGCTATTGTCCCAAAGCTTGCCATAATCTTCGTCGCCATCTCATCTCTGTCATCAAAAACCTTCTGAGTTATAAGCACTAAAATCCCTATCTTTTCATCTCGAGCTTCCAGGGGAAAACAGATAAGCCATTCTTCTTTACCCGTTTTGTTATTCAATAGCTTTGGACAACGAAATACGTCTTCGGAGCATTCTTCAATTGCACCGATTATCTTCTTTTCCCACCCACTTTTTTGACCCCGTTTATTCTTTTTGCCGACAATCTCCAAGGTCGATAAATCAAGACAAAGTCCGTTAGTTCCTTCGATGTAAAGGCAGCCCCCCACCTGATTTGCTGAAGTTATTTTCCTTACGCTCTCCACAACTTCCTTTAAAACATCTTGGACCTTAAACTTTGAAGTAAATGCCGTCGCCATTACATAAATGGACTTTAATGTCTCAACTTGGAATTCTAAATTCTTCTTGGTTGTTTCTAAAATGGCTCTGTTTTTGTCCAGCCGCCTCATTAATATGGCGGGATAAGTAAAAAAGATACCGATTAAGAAGTAGCTGAGTTGATCAGCTACAAGATCGTCGCCAAATCCCATCTCTAACATTTTTTGAGGAACAAATCCGTTTAAGGCAAGCGCTGAAAGATTTAGAATGGCTGAAATAGATGCCCCCATGAAACCACCTTTAACTTTACCTACAAGAGCAGCAATTAAAAGAGGGCTAAATGAGTAGAGATAATAAGGACTTCGCCAACCGCCGCTTAAAGCAATGAGACCGAAACATACCAGGTAATCCACGCCGAGAAAGAGTGGCTGTTTTTTAATCTTTTTATAAATATATGGGTGGTATCTTCCAAGGATGATGTTGTATAGACATACAAAAACAATAAGAGACCATGCCCTTGCGGAAGAAATTTTTGGGACAGCTCCTAAAGAAAGAAGTGTTAAGGCCAAAAACCAATTTGCCCAGCGGTAAAACACTAAAAAGGCAGAAACTTTCTCCCCTTCAGATGCTTTGAGCGACTCGAAAAGAGGAAACTTGCCTTTCTTGTGATCCATCCTTCCTCCTGTTAAAAATTTCACGATATATCTTAAAAAAATCTTAACTTTTATCTAATATGTTAATTCATAAAGCGGTATCCAAATACCTTGCCATTTCAATCAATTCAAATTCAAAATCGAAATCATAACTTTCAACCATAAGTTCAACCATAAAATCTCTGTTGTCCAAATATGTATGTGTTTTGACAAGAATAGCATAATTTTTAGCTTTTTATCTTCTTTTAGATTCTTTATTTTTGGAAAGCGGACCTATAAGCCGGATTCTGTCCACACCGCCATAAGCGGTGTTGAGTAATCATTTATCTAGCCCCGACATCGCTATCGAGGTCATGCGGCCAACCCGAAAGTTGTGACGCGGCGGGCAACCACGACTCCTCCCCTATTTGGCCTTGCTCCGGATGGGGTTTGCCAAGCCTCCGCCTTACAACGAAGCTGGTGATGCTCTTACCTCACCGTTTCAGCTTTCCTCCCGCCAAAGGCGAGGGGGTTTTCTTTTCTGTGGCACTTTCCGTCGAATCACTTCGCCCTCGCGTTACGAGGCATCCCGCCCTATGGAGTCCGGACTTTCCTCCCCCAAATCAGTTATAGTTGTTGGTTAGCAATTTTTAGTTTTTTAAACCATTAACTACCAACCATAAACCACCAACCGCTTTTGGAGGCGATTACTCAGTCCGCTTCCCACACTAAATTTAGCAAATTACCTGGTAAAAATCAATATTAAGATGAAACCGGCAGACCAACCAGTTTTCACCCTTTGATAAGACCAGTTCAAAAGGGAACATTGGGGTCTCTGCCAATGCGCATGATGGGAAAATAAAAAATCAATCAATGCCAGAAAAAGATAAAAAATAAAGGCGAACACCTTCCTGTGTTCGCCTTAACTATTCCAGTGGAAAATTTCCTTAACTTCCAAAATATCTTTTACTCTTCGGCAAAATATTATGTTTTGAAAATCCACTGGTTTCGCTTATATTATAAAATCGGCATTATTCAAAGAAAGCTTTAGCTTGTTCACCTTTTTCTAGATTTTGCCACTTCACCAAGTACGGTTTTGGCGCAACCAGCTGTATCAACGGCAAAAACGGCGCCAATCAACCTTTCGCCAAAAAGAGTTTCGGTATCTAACTTTTACAACATTTTTTTTAAAGATTTAAAAATTTTTTTGAAAAAATATATTGACACTCAAACCCATTGTGTTATTATTAATTTAGTCCCAAGAAGTCCTACAAGGTGAACTTTGAAAGCAAGTGTACCAGTAGCGGCCTAAAGGTAGAAATTGAAAAGCTAAGCTGTGAGGCAAAGTCAAGTAAAAAACCGCCGGAGGGTACGAAAAGGAAAACTTGTGAGTAAGAGGTAACTTAATAAAGATTTCTTGGGATTTTAATTTCCCCCCATGGTTAATAGAGGCACGGGTCTCGAGAACCCACTGGGGGGGCAGTTATTAGTCCTCAATTCCTTTTCTTGCTTCAACACCTTCATCGTACGGATGCTTAATTTTTGTCATTTCGGTAACGAGATGGGCAACTTTAATAATTTCAGGAGAAGCATAACGTCCGGTTAAAATTAGTTCCAAATGTTCGGGTTTTTTTTCTATAAGAGATAAAACTTGCTCAACTGATATTAATCCAAGATGAATTGCTACATTTATTTCATCCAAAACAACGACATCGTAATCACCTTTAAGGATGATATCTTGAGATTTTTTAAATAAATTATGTGCCAGTCGTATGTCTTCATCGGATGGTTTGCCCTTGTAGAGAGTTTTGCTTCCCCCTTGTTCAATCACAAGATTGGGAGCTAGGGCTTTGGCCGTGTTTAACTCACTACTGTCCCTGCCTTTTAAGAACTGGAATATATAAACTTTTAAACCGTGTCCAACAGCTCGCATAGCCAGCCCTAAAGCAGCAGTAGTTTTACCTTTTCCGTTCCCGGTATAAACTTCAATTAGTCCTTTTTTTAATCGCAATTCTTTAGCTCTTTTCCATTAGTCGATAGTTTCTTAGTCGGGAGTGGGGAGTTTATAGTTTTGCTATCTTCTACCCAACTGTCCGATAAGCCCTTAACCTGTACATCTTAACCTGTACATCTTTATTCTTACTTCCAATTATTGCGAACCCCTTTTTCGCCATTGCGAGTCCCGATGTTTCATCGGGGCGTGTCAATCTCGAATCTCTTGAGATTACTTCGTCGCTATCGCTCCTCGTAATGACAGGAAAGTTCTTTATCTTCAACTTTACCCAATACCCCTTTACTATCTTCCATCTGCTGCTTTTAACTATGTATCTATGCCAGATACTGGCCTGCCTGTCGGCAGACAGGTCTAACGATGACCACGTAACTACGTCTCTACGTTTAACTTTACCCAATACCCCTTTGCCCGTGTCACCCTATACCCTCTGTTCTTAAACTTTTATGAATGCTGGTGGCTAACTTTTCAATCATTATAATAAGTAATACACGCATTCGGCGACTCCCAAACGTTAACTTTTTTAAGAAAAACCCTGCCAGGCAAGATCTTTTTAATTTCTTCGAAAAAAAATCTAGCCATATTCTCTCCGGTTGGAGAAAGCGCGTCGAAAGGAGGAACTTCATTAAGATGTTTGTGATCGAATTTCAAGAGAATTTTTTTTACTTGATCCTTCAATTCTCTAAAATCATAGATTAAGTCTATTTCATCCAGCTCTCTTCCTGCAACAACAACCTCCACGTTCCAGGTATGTCCATGAAGTTCACGGCAGGGTCCTGGATAGCCCCGCAGGCTATGCGCCGCATCAAAGTGCGTCTTAATCATAAGTTCATACATAAAACTTACTCCCTTTCCTCCCTTATTACTCTTTTAAAAATGAGAACTTTTAATTATTTACCATTAGAAAAAACTTTTTTGCCCCGGTACTTCATGGCTACCGTCAGACAACCCCTCAATTTTTACAATGTCCTTATTTCCAGCCAAATAACCATCAATTGCTTGATTGGCCAACTTGTCGGCCTCTTTGTTGGCCTCGCGTGGAACGTGATATATTGTCACTCCGGTATACTTAGACAGCAATCTTCTTGCTTGCTCAAACAATGGTTTTAAACCAGCATTTTTTACCTTAAAAAAACCATTCAATTGTTGAACCAACAACTCACTATCGGAATAAATTATAATTGAACTCGATTTAAATTGAGCCAGCTTCTTTAATCCAAAGATTAAAGCCGAATATTCGGCTACGTTGTTAGTGGTTTCCCCAATATACTCACTAAAAGAAAGCAGTTCATTATCATCGCCATCAGATACAATCCCTCCGATGCCAGCATTGCCGGGATTCCCTCTTGCCGCTCCATCAACTCGCATTGTCAATCGCGCTCCGCCCTGCTTGTTCACATTGATTTTCTCAATCATCATTTACAGCTCAAAATCCTTTCACAGTTCGGACATCTCCACAAATTATCAGTACTTAAAATTCTATCCACTTCTTCCGCAGGAAGTTCAACGTGACACCCTTGACATATCCCATTTTTAAGAACAGCAACAGCCAAGCCATCTTTGTTCTTAAGTAATTTATATAAGGAATAGACATCATCCTCTAAACGCAATATCAGCTCATCGTATCTCCCGCTCTCCATCTTTAGCTCCTCGTCAATCTCGGAGACAGCTTGTTTATATTCTAACATTTCTTTATCGTTTTCTTCTTTTGCTCTTTCAAGTAAACCGCTTAGGTCTTCCTTGCTTGCTTTTAAGTCCTCAATTTTTTCCATTATTTCAAGCAAATTTAATTCAAAATCATCTTTTTTCCTTTTTAAAGACCCAATTTCTTTTTGAATATCCACCAATTCTTTCGGGTTTTTAATTGAACCGCCATAAAGCTTCCTGTCTTCCTCATCAATCTTTTCGGTTAGAATTTCTAATTCTCCCTCCAGCTTCTTTTGTCTGCTCATCTCGTCCTCTAATTGGGTCTTCTTTAAGCCATAAACCTTTTTTAATTCGGCGAATTTCCTTTTTAAATCATTTATCTTTTTTACGTGCGGGAGAGACCCTTTCCGTGAAAGCAGCTTATCTCTCCTTAAATCTATATCTTGAATCTCCTTCAGTAAAATTAACTGCTCGCTCATCCTCAATCCTTCCGTTTTAGTAAATTAATGATACCTTTTCAATATTTAAGTTACAATGTTTTCACGTTGAACTAAATTGCGATACGTGTTCATGAGCTGATTTGTTATTTCCCCCTTTGCAAGCCGCTTATCTTCAATCCTTGTTATAGGCATAATTTCGATAAGAGAATTTGTCAAAAAACACTCGGAGCAGGAAAACAATTCTTTAAGATAAAAATTCTTTTCGGATATCTTGAAACCCAAGTTTTCGGCCAATTCAAAGACAACTTCCCGAGTAATTCCAGGTAAAATACCCGTCTCGCAAGATGGTGTCATTATTGCGTCATTGGAAACCATAAAAATATTGCTAACCGACCCCTCAGTCACAAAACCGGACTGATTTAGAAAAATAACCTCATCCACCCCACCTTGTTTCGCCTCCAACCTGGCGAATATATTATCCAGAAAATTCATAGATTTTAAACTAACTATAGGGGAAAACTGATTTTGACGGAAATTTGACACCATCACCTTAAACCCTTTTTCGTATTGTTCCGGAGTGTACATGTTGAATCTCTTGGCAACAATTACAATGGTGGGATTGCAATTATCATGAGGATTTAGACCTTTCCCCCCCGTTCCCCTGGTAACAGTAAGTCTCACATAAGCATCAGTTAATTTATTTCTTTTCATGGTTTCGTAAAGAGCTTCTTCTAATTGGAATTGAGCGTAAGAACATTTTATATGAATAATATCGAGAGATTTCAATAAACGCTTAAGATGAGCATCGAGTCTAAATATTTTGCCATTATATGCTCTCATTGTCTCAAATAAACCATCTCCATATAAAAATCCCCTGTCGAAGACGGATACTTTCGCTAAATGACTTGGTACGAATTCTCCATTTAAAAAAACTATACTTTCATTCATATTTTTCTCCACGCATTTCAACATATATTCAGTTTAATCTCCCGTATTCTTCCAACGCTTTCAACATCGCCTCAGCCTTCTGTAAACTTTCAAAATACTCTTTTTTTGGTTCAGAATCAGCCACAATGCCCGCTCCAGCCTGAGCATAAGCAATATCATCTTTAATTATAATAGTTCTAATAGCAATATTTAAATCCATGCAACCTGAAAAACTTAAGTAACCGATTGAACCAGTATAGATACCCCTTCTGGTTGGTTCCAGCTCATCTATAATCTCCATAGCTCTTATCTTTGGACATCCCGTAATTGTTCCGCCGGGAAAACAAGCTCTCACTACATCCAGCAAATCTTTGTCGGGCAAAATTCTCCCTTGGACATTTGAAACTATGTGAATTACATGAGAATACTGTTCGATTACCATCAATTCATTGACACAGACGCTCCCATAGTCGCATATGCGCCCCAAATCGTTTCTCTCCAAATCAACAAGCATTATATGCTCCGCTCTCTCCTTCTGGTTAAGCATAAGATCCACAGAGAGTCTTTCGTCTTCTAAAAAATCGACGCCACGCCTTCTCGTGCCCGCAATGGGCCTAGTCTCTACAATATCCCCTTCAACCTTTACCAATCGCTCCGGAGAAGAACTTACAATACTTAAATCTTTAAAATTTAAATATGCCGCAAATGGAGATGGATTAATTCTCCTTAGAATCTTATAAAGTTCAAATGAATTCCCGACAAATGGCGTATCCAGCCGCAAAGACAGATTGGCCTGAAAGATGTCACCAGCGAAAATGTATTCTCTCGTTTGATTAACAATCTCTTCAAACTGTTGTTGGCTTAAATTTGCGCAAGCTTTACCGACGCGTATATTTGATTTTTGAATTCTTTTTTTCTCAATCTTAGCGAGTGGCTCCTCTATCTTTTTAACCGCTTCAAGATAGTCAAGTTTTAGGTTTCCCTCAATAGGCGCGGTCGTGGTAACAAAAAGAGTTTTATCAAAATGATCTAAAACAAAAACAACATCAAAAAAGTGAAATTGACAATCCGGCGTTCTGGCGTCATCCCTTACCCCATTCGGTATTTTCTCAAACCACCTACCCGCGTCATAACTAAAATAACCCAAAGCCCCTCCGCAAAAAGAAGGTGCCTTTGGAAGCGGAAGGGTTTTGTTCTTCGCCAAGACCTTTCGTATCTCATCAATGGGATTACCTTTAAATTCTCTGCAATTCTCGCCTTGAGTTAATTTCACAACACCATTTTTGCTTTCAATTGTTAGAAAGGGATTAACCGCAAAGATTGAATACCGAGATATCCTGGGGGAACCTTTAAGACTTTCGAACAAGACTCCCGAATTATCTACCCCGGCCATTGAAGCCAACTCAAAAAAATCATCTTTAAAAGGCATTATTTTACAAACAGGAATATGCCTCCCTTTTCCAGCCAATTTGTTAAACTCTTCGAAGCTCGGATAAATCAAATTCTTCCTCCAAAAAAAAAGGCACCCGATAGCTGGGTGCCATTTAAGGCTAACATGCTATATAAAATCCATATTTTTTAAATTCCAACAACCAATTGCTAAATTCTTATTTATCTCGCTCGGGATATTCTCCCCACTTCTTAAAATTGGCATGCCATTTGAAGCTCTAATAATTAAGTCCTCCTTCGCTCTTTTGAGCTTCGGAAGAACATTCTTCGCCTCAAGTATAATTAAATTGGCATGTCATTCG
Organism: Actinomycetota bacterium; assembly: GCA_011046085.1. Taxonomy (GTDB): domain Bacteria; phylum Actinomycetota; class Aquicultoria; order UBA3085; family Oleimmundimicrobiaceae; genus DSBK01. The sequence continues at coordinate 371 of DSBK01000015.1, read as the reverse complement.
AAGCCCATAAGGCGAAGAATGGTGGGCGATACAGGATTTGAACCTGCGACCTCTGCCGTGTGAAGGCAGCACTCTCCCACTGAGCCAATCGCCCCGCTAGCGCCATAAGAATTTGGCAACACGGTACCTTGGAATCTTCTCATCCAATCTCCCGCTTTCAAGTTGCTATATCACCATGCAGTTATATTACTAATGGTGGGCCCAGTAGGACTCGAACCTACGACACGCGGATTATGAGTCCGCTGCTCTGACCAACTGAGCTATGGGCCCAATTCTGTTACTTAAAAAGGCTCTCCCGGAACCCGTCTTTAAGTACTTTTCTCTTTTAATTGCCAGATGTTTATTTAAACAAGCTTCGTAATAAACTAATT
>DSBK01000051.1 GCA_011046085.1 Actinomycetota bacterium | reverse complement strand
TATTGGCCTCCTTAGACCATCTTATGCGTAACAAAGATAGTCTAGGCGGACCAATTATTTCGAATACTTTTTTATGTGAGGCAACGAATCAATTTCAGATACTTTTTTGATGAGTCAATTCGGAGCATTGACTTTTAAAAATTGCTTGATATTATTAATTTAAGTCCCAAGAAGCCGACACATATCTTTTTATCTCGGAAAGTACGCGGTAATCAATTTGCTTTTTGGCAAGAAGACCCGCGTACAGAAAGAGATGAATTCAGAAAATGTAAGGTTGTTTGGGACTTAATATGTAATGAGTGAGGTTATACTGTATGCCAACATATGAATATAGGTGCGTAGAGTGCGAATCTAATTTTGAAGTTCATCATGGGATAAATGAAGAACCGGGGATTAGATGTGAATTTTGCGGAGGAAGAACAAAGAAGATCTTTCAACCCGTAGGAATCGTATTTAAAGGTTCTGGTTTCTATAAAACCGATTCAAAAAAAAGTAAAGAAAAACCCATTTCCTCAAGCGACAAATCTTCAGATAAAGCAGAAAGTAAGAAGAGTTAAAAAAAGAACCCTACCGGGGTTATCTAGGTCGTTTTTTAGGGATCATCCCCCTCAAGAGTCTTACCTAGCAACCTCAGGGTTCTTATAATGTTTATCGGCAAACATCGTTAAAAGCTTTAATATAAACTAAAACCTATTTTTTGTCGTATCTGATGTTGTTCATATCATTTATGATTTCATTTTTTGGCACTGAATTTTCATCTTCGCCTTCCTGACCACTTGAGTCATCGTCCAAGTTCTCCGAGACTCCTTTTTGCTCGTAAGTATCTTGTTTTTCAATTCTTTCACAGGGTTCTTTTTCGGGGGTTGTTTTCAAATTATTTCTTTCTTGGTTATTCTTTATATCTTCCTGCTCGTTTACCCTGATTATCTCTTTTATGGTCTCTTTTATGGTCTCTTTTATGGTCTCTTTTATGGCATCATTATTTTTAGCTGGTGCTTTATCCATAATTTTTTTCAAGGATTCTTGTTTATGTTGAATAAAATTTGATAATTTAATTAATATTTCTTCTCTTTTTTTGTTTGAAATTTCATCCGCTAAAACGGCGACTTCGTTTGTATGCTCTATCATTGAATTTACTATATTGTTGAGATCGGCATCTCTCTCATCTCTTAAAACCGTCTCAATTTCCGATAAACGTCTTTGAGCAAACTGTAGGTGTAACTCAGCTTTTGCCATTTTGTTAAAGGTTAAAGCTAGTTGAATATTTTCCTTAGCAATTTTTATGGGATAAAGCGAATCGCCCGGCAAACTATTCGCGGAAGCCATCATAACCCCACTGCTTAAAAAGACAAATATTAGAATTCCCGCGGCAACTTGTACGATTGCTGGTTTTAAAGATGACAACTTCTCTATCCACGTTCTTTTTGCGGACAAAGGGATTACTTTTTTCGGTTCCAATTGTCTTATTAAACGATCTTTTAGCGCCGTCTTAAAGCATGCAGACGGTATCGGTTTTGGTATCTTTCTTACGTTGGAAAGCGTGGCAAGGAGGTGTTTTAATTTTTCTTTATGTTCGGGGTATTTTGCCAAGCACTCTTCAACGCTTTTTTCGCTAAAAATTATTTGATTTATACAATTATCTAAAATTTCCTCGAAATCTCGATTCATTTGAAGCGCTCCTTTAAAAGCTCCCTTAGCGAAACCAACACCCTATGCTGAAGGGATTTTACGGCTCCCTCAGATTTATTAAGAAAATTTGCTATTTCTGCGTTACTAAAACCGCTTAGAAATTTTAATAGTATTACGCTTTGCTGATCCTCGTTTAACTTGGATATTGCTTTCTGCGCATCTTCTAATAACAGTTTAAGATCAACTTCCTCTTCAAAACTTCTTTTTTCATCAGGGAGTTTATTTATCTGTTCTTCGTCTATAGCTTTATTTATTACCTTTCCCTGCGCCCTAAAATAATCAACTACTTGGTTGTGCGCTATCTTAAAAATCCAAGACGAAAACGGAACCCCTTTTTTCCACGTATATCTTCCGATCGCTTCCAAAGCTTTTAAAAAAACTTGTTCCGTTATATCCTCTGCCTCTGTTGCATTTCCAACCTTGTAGTAGGCATAAGTGTAAATTTTTTCAAAGAACAAATCATATATCTTTACAAAGGCTTGGGGATCTTTTTTCGCTTCTTCCACAACAACCTTTATATCATCTTCTTGCTGCAAAATTATCCCTTCCTATTTTAAAAACGTAAAAAACGATTAAAAGATACTCTTAATCGTTTTTTATACGCTTAATTTATTTTTTTTTGTCAACAAATTTATTTAACTTTAAAGCAAACCACAAAAATTCTTATTAACCCATTTTGCCATTTGGCCAGAGATTCTCTGGAACAGGCTCTCCAGAATCCTTGATTTTTTTCCTAGCACAATTCTCAAAGTTATCGCGACAATAATTATTTTTTAAAACCTCGGCTGTTGATGCCAAACTAAGATTTTTAAAAAATGGACACTTTTCTAAATTTGGACATTCAGACATTTTTACCCCCCCCTCTTTTTTAAAACTAAAAAACGATCTCTTATTTATAATTAATTTTATCGACAGCACTTCAATAATACTTTAGTATTTCAATAATATTTTTAAAAAAATTATCTCGATTTTTTAAGGTTTCTAATTCCTTTCTGAACTTCTCCCGTAATCATCGGCCAATCGATTTATGTCTTCCTCGTTTGTATAACCAAAAGCAATCTCAAGGACACGCCCCTTCTCTGTTGAGGAGATTATTCTATGATTTTCCTCGGCAGGTATGACAAATTCATCGCCCGGCCTTGTTTCGTAAGTCTTCTCGCCAATCTGGACACTTATTCCGTCATCTAATATTACCCACATATCATCCCTTAAGTTGTGATAATGCAAGCTTGTCTCCTGCCCGGGGTTCACCGTGAGAAGCTTGACCGAGCATGTTTGGTTGAGGGCGAGCTGTTTAAATTCACCCCAAGGTTTTTTTATAAGCATTTTTATCACCGCCTAAGTTAATTAATGTATTTCTTTAACAAGGTTTGCCATTTCGATGGCCGAAAGAGCGGCTTGCCAACCCTTATTACCCGATTTTGCGCCCGCACGTTCTATTGCTTGCTCAAGATCATCTGAAGTAATAACACCAAATGCAATTGGGGTCCCTGAATCTAGGCTAACCTTAGCTATACCCTTTGCAGCCTCGTTTGCCACATACTCAAAATGAGGAGTGTCTCCCCTGATGATTACCCCTAAAGAAATTAAAGCATTATATCTTCCGTTACCGGCCATTTTCTTAATTATTAGTGGAAGTTCATAAGAACCAGGCGTCCAAGCGATATCAATATCATCTTCTTTTGCGCCATGCCTTTTAAGAGCGTCCAACGCGCCATCTAAAAGTTTGGCGCTTAAGAAATCATTAAATCTGCTTACCACAATTCCAAATTTTAAATTTGTGGCAATCAATTTCCCTTTATAGGTTTTCATAGCATTCCTCCTAAATATTTTATGCGTTATCTAATAAATGATTTAGTTTTTCTTTTTTTGTTTTTAGATACTCAATATTCTCTTTGTTGGGCATTATTTCCAAAGGAACCCTTTCGGTAATCTTTAAACCATATCCCTCCAGTCCGACAATTTTTGTTGGGTTATTTGTCATTAAACGAATGGTAGTTAGCCCGAGGTCAACAAGAACTTGAGCGCCTATCCCATAATCTCGTAAATCCGCCGGAAATCCAAGTTGCTCGTTGGCTTCAACGGTATCTACCCCTTTCTCTTGCAACTCGTAGGCCTTAAGTTTATTTATAAGCCCCACGCCTCTACCTTCTTGACCGATTATATAAAGCAATACACCTTCACCTTCATCGTCAATTCTTTTGAGGGCATTCTTTAATTGACTGCCGCAGTCACATCTCAATGAATGAAAAATATCACCCGTCAGACATTCGGAATGAACCCTGACAAGAACATTTCTTTTGCCAGCTACATCACCTTTAACTATGGCAATATGACATTCGTTGTCCACAAAGCTTTCATAAGCTATCGCCTTAAATTTTCCAAACTCAGTAGGCAAATTTATTTCAGCAACTTGTTTAACCAGTTTTTCATTACGGCGGCGATATCTTATCAAATCAGACACGGTTATCATCTTTAAATTGAATTTCTTGGCTACTTTTTCGAGCTCGGGAACCCTTGCCATGGTGCCATCGTCATTCATAATTTCACAAATGACACCCGCAGGAAAAAGTCCGGCTAATTTTGCCAAATCCACGGCTGCCTCCGTATGACCAGCTCTTTCAAGAACACCACCCTTTTTCGCGCGTAAGGGAAAAATGTGACCGGGCATCGACATGTCGGAGGCTTTTGTTTGGGGATCTACAATTGATAGGATTGTGGCCGCTCTGTCATGAGCCGAAATTCCCGTTGTTATTTTGTTTTTTGCTCCAACCGAAACAGCAAAAGCTGTCTCGTGTGTATTTGTGTTATTCGTTACCATTAACGGAATCTCAAGTTCATCAAGTCGTTCGTTTAAACATGGCATACAAATAAGGCCCCGTCCGTGTTTTGCCATAAAATTTATCGATTCAGGAATCACTTTTTCTGCAGCTATAATAAAATCGCCTTCGTTTTCTCTATTTTCGTCATCACAAACAATTACTATTTTTCCATTCTTAATATCGCTTATGGCCTCTTCTATCAAATCAAACGGCATCTTTATCCTCCTTTCTTGGAAGTCTATATTTTATGAATGTTTTGCGAGATATGTCCTTTTCCGATTTCTTTATTAGTCTCTCAACGTATTTACCCATCGCATCGGTTTCTATATTTAGGGTCGCTCCACTTTTTTTAATTCCCAAAGTTGTTGTTTCGGCGGTATGAGGAATGATTGAAACACTAAACCTATCGTGTGCAACATCGACTACAGTTAGACTTATGCCATCAACCGCAACAGACCCCCTGGATACGAGAAATTGTGTAATTTGCGGTTTTGTTTTAATCGTTAAGATTATGGCGCCGTCCTTTGATTTTTTTGAAATTATTTTACCCAACCCATCAACGTGCCCGGAGACGATATGCCCCCCGATACGATCTGAAAACTTAAGGGCCCTCTCAAGATTTACCGCTTCGCCACGCCTTAATACTCGAAGATTTGTTTTTTTCAAAGTTTCGGGCATAATATCCGCTTCAAAGACATCTTTTCTTAACTTTGTTACGGTCAAACAAATACCATTGACTGCAATCGAATCACCTATCTGAGCATCTTTAATTGTTTTTGAAGCCGAGATTGCAATTGAACGGGAATTCCCAGTTTTTCTGATTGATTGCACTCTTCCCAATTCTTCAATTATTCCAGTAAACATTCTTTATCCCTCAACAATCTGATTTGCCTTTGGATATGCCTCTATCAACAGATCGCCTTGTGCCAACCTGATCTTATCAAAAATAAAATCGACTGAAACATCGGTGTTTGTGATGAAATTTAAAGATTTATTTCCGCCGATTATTTTGGGTGCAACAAAAAATATCATTTTGTCCACAAATCCTTTTTTAATAAAGGATGAGTTCAGACGAGCCCCTCCTTCCAAAATTATGCTGGCAGTTTCCTTTTTGCCGAGTTCTTTTAAAAGACTCTTTAAATCAACCTCTCCTTTTTCATCGGGTAATTCTAAAATTTGAACACCCATTTTATTTAAGGTTTCAATTTTTTTGGCCGGTGCGTTTTTGGTTGTTGCTAATAACGTGGGTATTTCTTTAGCCGTTTCAACAACCTTTGCTTTGAGAGGAATTCTTGCGTTGCTATCGACAATAATTCTTAAAGGATTTTTAAGATTATTTCTATTCAATCGCGTGTTTAAAATGGGGTTATCTGCAATAATTGTGTTTACTCCGATCAAGATTGCGTCGTATGTGTTTCTTAATTCATGAACAATCCTTCTAGATTTTTCATTTGTAATCCAAGCAGGTTGGCCATTTTTTGAAGTTATTTTTCCGTCAAAACTTATCGCCGACTTCATAAGAACAAACGGTGATTTCGTGGTGATATATTTAACATAAATCTCATTTTGTTTTGCTACTTTTTTTTCAAGGAGACCAGTCAATACTTCAATTTGAGCTTTTTTAAGCTCATCAACGCCTCTGCCGTTTACCTTAGGATTTGGATCAATTAAACCAATCACAACCCTTTTTATTCCCGAAGATATTATTTCTTCAGTGCAAGGCGGGGTTTTTCCATACGTACAGCATGGTTCCAAGGTCACATATAACGTTGCATCCCTCGCTGCTTTCGCCGCACCTCTAATTGCAATTATTTCTGCGTGTGGCTCTCCCGCTTTGGCATGATAACCTTCCCCGACAACCATTCCGTTTTTAACAACAACCGCGCCCACCAACGGGTTTGGGCTGGTTCTTCCCCTGCCCTTTTCAGCCAATTTTATCGCTTTTTGCATATATCTTTTTTCCAATTCGCTCATCTCTCCAAATTAAATAAGCCAAGGCAGAAAAGTCCTTGACTTAATAATAAACCTTTCTCCCATCCAGACTTTACTGTCGGCTTCGGAATTTCACCGAATCGGCCCCGCCATTAGCGGGGTTAGCGGGCTTTACCGCCGGTAAGGAATTCCTCGCTTTGCTTAATGCGAGGTCACCCTGTCCCGAAAATTTATTTAATTTAAAATATAATACCAGATAAAGATACGTAAATCAACTAAGCATTAACAGCATTTCTCAAATCAACAATGGCTTTTTTTGGGTCGCTTTTGGAAAAAATCGAGGAACCAGCCACCAACGTATCGGCGCCTGCATCAAACACTTTCTTTGCATTATCGATATTGATTCCACCATCAACCTCTATTTCAACGGGCAAATTTCCATCCTTGATCAATCCCTTTAAAAACCTAATCTTATTAAGCATTTGAGTAATAAATTCTTGTCCGCCGAATCCGGGATTTACGGTCATAATTAAGACGAAATCGATCTCATTTAAAATATTTATTAAATTGGTAAGCGCTGTAGCCGGATTTAGGGCAACCCCGGCTTTTACATTTGGATATGACTTAATTTTTTGAATTGTCCGATGCAGATGGGTGCTTGCCTCCACATGAACCGATAGCAAGTTGCTCCCAGCCGCGACAAAATCATCGAGAAAAAAATCCGGATTGTTTATCATCAAGTGAACATCTAGCGGAACGGTTGTTTCTTTGCTTAAAAATTTTACAACCTGCGGGCCAATTGTTATATTGGGCACAAAGTGCCCATCCATCACATCTATATGGATATAGTCCGCCCCGCCCGCCTCGATAAGCTTAACCTCTTCACCCAATCGCGCAAAATTAGCCGATAAAATTGAGGGAGCAATTTTAACTTTTCTCATTATCGTTCCTTTCTTGACAAAGAGTGTTTAGATTTTACCATTGGAATAGGTCTTCTTCAAACTTATTAACCGCCAACACGAACAAAACTAGCTATAAACATACCATCGGTCTTGTGTTTGTGTGGCAGTAGTTGTACCCACTTTTTTTTCTCCCCGAATTGAACAGAAAGACGATCCCCAATATCTTCTAACTCAAATTCACCGGAATTATCAAGAAAGAAATCAACGATATCAAGGGTTTCCTCTTTTGAGATTGTACAAACCGAATACACTAGTCTGCCGCCTATTTTTACGAATTGTTTGGCAGATGAAAGCAAGTTTTGCTGTAACTTCGCCAATTTTACAATTTGTTCTGGAGTTTTGCGCCATCTTGCATCCGGTTTTCGCGCTAAAACTCCCAAACCAGAGCAGGGAGCATCTACTAAAACCTTGTCTACGGGTTTGCTCAATATTTCGTTTAATTTAGTTGCATCAGCTTGAGCGATGGCAACAATTTCAACACCCATTCGGGCGCAAGATTTTTCAAGTAATTTTAAGCGCATTGGTTGTTTGTCAACCGCTATAATCAATCCTTTATTTCTCATCATTTCAGCGAGATGCGTTGTTTTACCTCCAGGTGAGGAACAGGTATCGAGGACAGTTTCGCCCGGCTGAGGATTTACAATATGAGAAACCATCATGGAACTTTCATCTTGAATAAAAAATAGACCGTTTTTAAACTCCATTGTGTCGGTCAAATTTGCCGCTTCATCAACTATTAACGCTTCATTCAAAAGAGTGCTTTGGGAGGTTGTGACGCCTCGTTTATTAAGCATATTTGCTAATTGTCTTGGAGTGATTTTTAAGAGGTTTGTTCTCAATTTAACTTGGGGCCTTATGTTGTTTGCCATACATAGCTTCTCGGTTTCTTCAACTCCAAATTCATTAATCCATCTTCTAACAAGCCATTCGGGATGCGAGTGTTTTAACGATATGTGCGCAACCGGTTCATTGTCTTTTTTTGGAAATTTTATCTCGGATTTGTTTCTGCTTATTTCGCGGAGGATTCCATTTACGAAATTTGCTATCCCCTGATGAAAGTTTTTTTTGGCAATTTTTACTGATTCATCAACGGCGGCTCTCGACGGCACTCTATCAAGATATAAGAGCTGATACGTTCCCAGTCTTAAAATATCAAGAGCCTTGGGAGGTATTTTGTTCATTTCTTTAGATGAAAAGTTCGACAAAACCCAATCGATGCTTCCCTCCATTCTCAAAGCACCACAAACAAGTTCAGTTACAAAGAATTTGTCCTGGCTGGATAAGTCTTTTGTCCTTAGCGCCTCCGGCAAAAGATGGTTTGCGTAAATTTTATCTTTGTGAACTTTGTAGATGATATCTAATGCTAGCTCTCTTGCGGTTTTTGGCATTATTCGAACTTATCTCCCCTTTTAACAGTATGTCCTCTTGTAAATTCGTCCGCACCCATAGCTTTTTTCCCTTCAGGTTGAACTTGAAGGACCAAAAGAGCGTTCTTTTTGCAGGAGATTACAAAACCAGCTCCTTCTTTAATATCGATGATCAAGCCGACGGATAAAGAAGATTTGTTTTCTACCTCTTTTGCCCTCAATATTTTTAAGCGCTCACCGTTAAAGAGAGTGTGTGCCCCCGGGACAGGATTTAAAGCACGGATAAGATTTCTTACTTCTTGAGCAGGTTTATTCCAGTTAATTTTAGCCTCATCTTTTTCGATTTTAGGTGCAAATGTTGCTTCCGCGTTAATTTGTTTAATCTGCTTAATTGAATTTGATTCAAAGCCCTTGACGGTCTTTAAAATTAGATCGGGACCCAAGTATGAGAGTTTATCGTGAAGTTCACCGGCAGTTTCATCATCAAGTATGGGCACCTTCTTTTGCAATAAAACATCACCCGTATCAAGGCCCTCATCCATAAACATCGTTGTTGCTCCCGTTTCTGCACACCCATCCATGATCGCTCTTTGGATAGGCGCCGCCCCGCGATATTTTGGCAAGAGAGAGGCATGTAGATTTACGCAACCGTATGTAGACAAATTAAGCAACCAAGATGGAATTAACCGCCCAAACGCGACGACAATTATTATATCGGGATTTAGGTTGGTTATCTGTTTTTTAAATTCATCATCATTTAAGCTTGATGGCTGGATGATGGGTATTTTTTTCTTCAATGCCAATTCTTTTACGGGAGAAAGGGATAACCTTAACCGCCTTCCTTTTGGACGATCAGGTTGAGTTACAACTGCTAAAACTTGGTGTTTAGAGTCGAGCAAAGCATTAAGTGAAGGGATTGCAAACTGCGGTGTTCCCATAAAAATAATCTTCAATAACTTCCTCCAGCTGGCTTATCTGAACACTCGCTTAGCTCTCTTAAAGCTTTTCTTTTGTTTTCACCGCTGGTTCTGTCCAAGATAACTAAGCCGTTTATGTGATCAACTTCATGCTGAAAAACCCTTGCCAATAAATCATCGGCTACGAAAGTAACCTTTTTTCCATCCATATTTAAGGCGGCAATCTTAACTTTCTTTGCCCGTTTGACGGGAACTCTAATATTGGGAATGCTTAAACAGCCCTCTTCTTCTTCCGTCTCATCCTCGGCGCTCACAATTTCTGGATTTATATATACTTGAAGACCATCACCCAAATCACAAATAAAAATTTTTTTAAGAACTCCTATTTGAGGCGCGGCAAGTCCAATCCCGGGCGCATCGTACATTGTATCCGCCATATTTTTTACAAGTTTCTTTAAACTTTTGTCAATATCCTCAACTTGTGTCGCTTTTTCCCTAAGAACAAGATCGCCAAATTCTCTAATCGTTAAAATTGCCATTTTCCTCTCCTTATCAAAGAGTCCAGATTGGATCGATGTCTATTGTTATATTAACATCCCTTGGGCTTTTCTTGGAAATTAAATCACTCAAATGTTCCTTGAGAAAGCTTGCGGCCATCGCGGAGTCTTTAGTTTTCAAGATGGTGTGCCATCTGTATTTGCACTTAATTTTCGATAGCGGCGAAGGCGCTGGACCCAAGCAATCTTTTAACCATTCTTTATCTTTAATTTCATCGAGCCGTTTATTAAACAAGTGTGCTTCTTTCATGACACACTTCTCTTCCTTGCCGGAAAATATAATATTAACAAGTTCAGAAAACGGAGGGTAGTCAAGTTCTTTTCTTATTTCTATCTCTTCTTTATAAAATTCATCGTAGGTATATTTTTTTACAGCGGAAATTGCATATGAATCCGGACAATAAGTTTGAATTATAACTTTCCCCGGAACCTTGCCCCTGCCGGCCCTGCCGCTTAATTGCATTAAAAGCTGAAATGTTCGCTCGCTCGCTCGAAAATCAGGTAAATGAAGCGCCGTATCAGCATTTATGACGCCGACCAATGCAACATCGGGAAAATCGAGTCCTTTCGCGATCATTTGCGTACCAAGCAGTATCCCACACTCCAAATTTTTAAAGGCAATTAGTTTTTTGCGATGAGAATCCTTTTTTTGGGTCGTATCCGCGTCCATTCGTATCAAGGGAATATCCGGGAAAAATTTTTTAACCTCGCTTTCAACCCGCTGAGTCCCGATACCAAAACGCCCCATCTTGTAGCCTTTGCATTTTGGACACGTATCGGGGGGGTGGATGATATATCCACAATGGTGACAGCGCATGGTCTTATCGTCCGCATGGTAAACTAGAGAAACATCGCATCTTTTGCATTTTAAGACATGCCCGCAATCTTTGCACAAAACAAATCCCGCGTATCCTCTTCTGTTTAAAAAAAGAATTATTTTTTTATTTAAATCTATACATGTTTCTATTTCCCGAAGAAGGACATCGCTGAAAATTCCCCATTTTGCAACCTTATCTCTTGCCCTCATGTCCACTATTTCGATTTGCGGAAATTTTCTATCCCCAACTCTCTTTGTGAGTCTGAGAAGCTCATACGCTCCTCTTTCCGCCTCATGTTTGCTTTCTATGCTTGGAGTGGCGCTACCTAAAAGCAACAGGGCGTTACTTAGCTGAGCTCTTTTTTTGGCAACCTCCCTTGCATGGTAGCGTGGATTGCAATTTTGCTTGTAGGTGACCTCGTATTCCTCATCAATGATGATGAGCCCTAGATTTTTCAGGGGCGCGAACAGAGCCGACCTCGCTCCAACTACGACCTTGAAGTCGCCATGCTTGATTCTTTTCCATTGATCAAAACGTTCACCAAGTCCAAGTCCACTATGAAGCGCTGCGACGGTGTTCCCAAAACGTGAGCGAAATCTGTGAACCATTTGTGGTGTTAGCGCTATTTCGGGAACCAATACTATCGCCGTTTTGTCTCGACTTAAAATCTCAGCTATAGCTTGTAGGTAAACTTCTGTTTTTCCGCTACTCGTCACCCCCTGAAGGAGCTGAACAACGAACCCTTCTTTATTAATAGAATTTTTTATTTGTGCAAGCACATCGCATTGTTCGTCGGTTAACTTAATTGAGAGCGGAATTTTTTCTGGATAAAAAAAATCAGGCTCTCTAAATGTAGGTTTTTTGCTTAATGTGACAACATTTTTATCAACGAGAGATTTTAACGACTGACGAGAGCTGTTGGCGCTAAAAAGAAGTTCATTCACCGGCATAACTTTTTCTTTCACTAAAAGAGATAATATCCTCTTTTGTTTTGGAGCCCTTGTTCTTAGGCAATCCATTAAGCTAACCGCCTCCTCTGCCGAGGTGTTTAATGTGACGCACTCCTCCGTTTTCATATTTATCCGAGGATTTGAAATTAAATATTTTTTAGTAATAATATTCTTTCTTTCAAGATTGCCAATTAAATTAGGCAGTCCTTTCGGATAAAGCTTTCGAATGCTATTAACGTCTGCCTTCCCGCCCATTTCTCTTAATACTTCGACTAATCCCGCCTCTTCCTGAGCAAGGTTGCGCAAACCAACATCATCTTCTGTTTGCAAGATTATCTCCTGCTTGAGATGTCTATTTTTCCCTGGTGGAAAAGTAAGCTTTAAAGTCTCACTCAAAGATGAAATATAACGTCTTCCTATCCAACGACATAAACTTAACATCTTCTCGTCAAAAACCACATCCTCGTCCAATACATCGATAATCAAGTTCAGGTTTTTTACAGCCGGTTTGGCAGTAAACCCCACAACATAACCTAATTGCAGGCGATGTCTAAAAGAAACCAGTACTTGAGAACCCACTTGGACCCTTGACGCAAGATCTGAAGGCACCAAATAATCAAAGGGACGATCAACGTTTTGAGATATAATGTCGACAATTACCCGGGCAATTTTTTCCAATAAATTACGCTCCCAACTATAAAAATTAGAGTTTTTTATAATCATATATTATTCCATCAATCCTTTTAAATCTTATCATCTATGCTATAATTTTTTTAACTTTGTGCCGCAAATATATTTGAGGGTGATCAATTTGGATTCAATTTCCTCAAAAAATTCAATAAACAAACTGGTTTTTTTAACAATCACGGTATTGATGACATTTTCTTTAAATCCCCTATTGGTTACGGCTAAACCTAGATCAACACTCCAAGATGAAGTTGAAAAGACTAAAAGCAAATTAAACAAAACGATAGCCGAATACAATGACATAAGTTTAAAGTCACAAAAATTAAAAAAAGAGATAGTTAAAACAGAAAATATTTTAGAAAAAGCAGAAAAAGATCTGGATGGCTCGGTTCAAAACTTAAACAATAGAGTTGTAAACATTTATAAACAAGAGAATTTTTTATCCGCGTTTGTTTTAATTGACAGCGAAAATGTTCACGATTTCTTTTATAGATTAGACGCATTGATAAGAATTTCAAAAAAGGATGCTGGGTTGATTGCAAATCTTCAAAACTCACAATCGGAACTTTTGTGTCAGTTGGAGAAATTGGAAGAAAGTTATAAGCAACACAAAAAGTTGATTGCCAAAATAACCAGGTTAAAAAATGAGCTTAATGATGAGCCAAAAACTAAGGAAGCAAAGCTTTTAAGTTTAGAAAGTAAAAAGGAGATATCGAAAGATACCCCATCTCGTAGCAAAATCCCGGCTTCATCGGTAATTTTTGAAAAAGGTTGGGCCAGCTGGTATGGCATTTCAGGATATACGGCCGCTCATAAAACACTGTCTAAGGGAACGGTGGTCAGAGTCACAAATCTTGTAAACGGAAAACAGGTAACGGTAAAAATAATTGATAGGGGACCATATGTTCCTGGGCGAGTAATAGATCTTTCAAAAGCTGCCTTTTCAAAGATTTGCTCTCCGCGTAGTGGACTATGTTACGTAAGTCTTGAAGTTTTATAATAATTCTTTTTCAGTTAAACCTCAAAAACACCATTAAGACGGAGGAATAGATGCCAAAATCGATTGATTTATTGATTTCAGAATGCTTGGCAGTAACCGTCGATGATAAGTTCTCGGTTATCGAAAATGCTGGAATCGCGATAGACAAAGGCAAAATTATTGCCATCGACAAAAATGAGAAAATAGTACCAAATTATGAGGCAAAAAAAACGATAATTGCCAAAAATAAACTTGCCATTCCCGGCTTAGTAAACACACATACACATGCGGCCATGGTCTACTTTAGAGGATTGGCCGACGATTTACCGCTAAAAGACTGGTTGGAAAATCACATCTGGCCCGCTGAGTCTAAATACGTAAACGCCGAATTCATAAGAAATGCCATAAGCCTTGCCGCATTAGAAATGCTCAAAAGCGGAACAACCATCTTTTGTGACATGTATTTTTTACCAGATGTAGCTGCAGAAGTTCTGGAAAAGATGAAGATAAAAGCCATTCTTGGCGGCCCGCTGCTCGATCTGCCCACGCCGGTTAGCAGATCCGCCGATGAATGCCTAAGAAACGCTCAAAATCTTATTGAAAAACTCCGCGGAAATGAGCGGATAATGCCAGCGATAGCGCCACATGCGCTTTATACATGTTCTCCTGAGCTCTTGATGCGCGCAGCGGAGATTTCCGAAGAATATAAAATCCCCTTACATATTCATCTCTCCGAAGAAAAGTGGGAAAACGAGAAAATTATGTCGGAAAAGGGCATGAGCTCAATCGCTTATCTAAAAGAACTTGGTGTTTTATCTGAACGAACGATCGCGGCGCATGTTAACTGGGTTTCAGGTGAAGATATTGAGATACTAAAAGAAACAAAAATAGGAGTTGCGCATAACCCGCAAAGTAACATGAAGCTTGCAACAGGGATATGCCCGGTGCCAGACCTTTTAATGGCCGGCATAAAAATCGGACTGGGTACAGATGGAGCAACTAGCAATAATGATTTGGATATGTTTGGCGAGATGCAAACCGCAGCCAGACTTCATAAAATTACAAGAAAAGATCCCACCGTGGTTAACGCTAAGGAAGCTCTATGGATGGCAACAAAAGGAGGAGCTGAGGTCTTGGGTCTTGGAGATGTAATTGGTTCTTTGGAGTCCAACAAGAAGGCCGATATCGTGCTCATCGACTTGAACAAACCACATCTAACTCCACTATATAATGCTCATTCACAACTTGTCTATTCTGTTAAAAGTTCCGATGTAGACATGGTTATTATAGACGGCAATTTGGTTATAGAGAACGGTAATTCACTGGTTTGCGATGAGGAAAAGATACTGAGCGAAGCACGAACCTTTTCACAAAAACTTAAAGGGGTTTCATTTTAGAATCTTTTAAAACACTTCCACAAACACATCCTCTTTTATTTGGGATTTCTTTTATAGCGTTTAGAAAAAGTTCCGTTATTTCTTGGGCCGCCTCTTTCATCTTTTGGGATACTTCGGTCGATGTGAGATTACCTCCTTTAATTCCTGCAGCCATATTGGTTACGATTGCCACACTTGCATAACAAATTCCCGCCTCCCTTGCAAAAACTACTTCTGGAACGTTTGTCATACCTACAAGATCGGCGCCCATCACCTTAAATGCTTTTATTTCAGCGGGCGTTTCAAACCTCGGTCCTTCGGTGCATATATATGTTCCTTTTGGGTAAAAACTAAATCTCAACTCATCAGAAACAGATATGAGAATATTACGTAATTCGGGACAATATGGTTCAGACATATCTATATGAATTACGTCGCCTTCGGTAAATAAAGCTGGGGGTCTATCTTTTGTAAAGTCTATAAACTGGTCTATAATTACAAAACTGCCCACCTTTATTTGCGGGTTTAAACTCCCGGTAGCAGAGGTCGATAAGATTCTTTCTATGCCAATGAATTTAAGGGCATAAATATTTCCCCTATAATTTATTTTATTAGGTGGTATTTTGTGATCTTTCCCGTGCCGTGGCAGAAAGATTATGTCTTTTCCGCCCCATTTGCCGCTATAAAAAATAATTTCCCCAAAGGGTGTATTCAATTTTTCTTCTCTTGCTTGTTGTAAATTTTTTAACTCGTAGATGCCGCTTCCACCGATAAGCGCTATTTTTGGAGTCAAAATTCCTCCCTACTCTTTTGGCTAAAGCCCATCCAACTCAAGCATCAATTGCTTTGCTTTTTCAAGTGATTTTTTGTATTGATGAGCATCATTTTTTATCTTTTTTGGCTTTCCGCGTAAGCGCTTTTTTGTTATCCCCATCTTCTTATTCGATTTAAGTATAAACTTTGCCAGATCTTCCGAGCCCGGGAAGGGCACGATTCGATACCTCTTTAATCTACCATCACTTTCCGAAGCAAGGAACCCGATTTTTTCAAGAAAATTTAGTTCTTTCCATATTGCCTTATGATCTAAACCTGTGGTTTTTTGGAGAAGTCTTCCATAATATTTAATTTCTGCGTTTGAGAATATGACCTCCAGTATTTTAGCTCGTACTTTTGAGCCAAAAAGTTTCTCAGAAATATTCATTTAAAACTCCCAAAGTTTGATTTCAAATGATCCGATCTTTAAAAAACATTAATTATTCAGGTGATGATTGTTTTGACTGAATCTCAATTATAGCAGCTAATTTCTCGCAATCTTTAGAATCAGCGCTCTTTAAACATTTTAAAAACATATTGAGCTCGCAGAAATTTAGTTTAAAAAGAATCTTCCCTTTTCTGTTGTAATATCTTTTCAATCTCTCATATGTCTTCTCGACCACCCTGTCAGTTTTTAATTTATCTTCCAAAATCCTCTTTAAGATTTTAAGATACTTTTTAAGCTGGGCATATTCTTGTCTTTCGCGTTGAAAAAGTCCTGGCCGCACGTGTCCTGAAACAAAAGAATCTATCGCCACACCGTTCTTTTTTAAACTTTTACCTTTCCGTTTAAACACTTTGGCGCTCCTTTTGAATTTTCTTCTAGCGATTTCTTTTAAGTTAAATAATCGCATTAAATCATGAAACCATCAATTCTTTTTAAGCCGACTCCCCCGTGTACACATTAAAACTTCGATGAATTCCTTGTTATCAAAATCTTTGCAACTTACAGGCGCGCTTCTTTCCGAAGAATCTCGGCCATATCAGTCTTTTCCCACGTAAAATCCTTGTCGTTTCGGCCAAAATGACCGTAACATGCCGTTTTTTTGTAAATTGGTCTTCTTAAATCGAATTTTTTAATTATTGCTCCTGGCCGCAAATCAAAACATCCGTTTATCAAATCCTCAATTTTATTAGGGTCAATCTTTTCTGTTCCAAAACATTCAGCCATTATGGATACCGGATGGGCAACACCGATAGCATATGCTAATTGCACTTCACATCTATCCGCAAGTCCCGCAGCAACAACATTCTTTGCTACATGGCGTGCGGCATAATGAGCGGATCTATCCACCTTGGTTGGATCTTTGCCGGAAAAACATCCTCCACCAGTTCGAGCAGCTCCTCCGTAAGTATCAACGATGATTTTTCGTCCAGTCAAACCAGTGTCTGCCGATGGACCACCTTTTTCAAATTTACCTGTAGGATTTACTAAAATATTTGCCTTGTCATAATCAATATAATCTTCAGGTATAATTGGTTTTATAACGTGTTCAATCAAGTCTGGTTTTAAAATTGTATCGACATCAACTTCACCCTTATGCTGAGAAGAAATAATTATTGTTTTAACCGCAACAGGTTTATGGTCTTCATACTCCATGGTTACCTGGGTTTTCCCGTCCGGCCTCAAATAGGTTAAGATTTTAGATTTTCTAACCTCTGCTAGTCGATGCGCTAGTTTATGAGCAAACATGATGGGCATCGGCATAAGTTCAGATGTTTCTGTGCAGGCGTAACCAACCATCATGCCCTGGTCTCCTGCCCCGATTTTATCCATTTCATCTTCACTGCTCTCTCCCGTCCTCTCTTCATATGCACAAGCAACTCCCTGCGCAATATCTGGAGATTGAGGATCTATCGACACTATAACGCCACAAGTATCTCCATCGAATCCATACTTCGCTCTCGTATAACCCACTTCTTTGATTGTTTTTCTCACGATGCCAGGAATTTCAACATATGTCTTTGTTGTAATCTCACCACCGATAACAGCCAGACCTGTTGTTAAGAACGTTTCACAAGCCACTCTGGCCATGGGATCCTTGGCAATAATGGAATCGAGGATGGCATCCGAAATTTGATCTGCCAACTTGTCGGGATGCCCCTCTGTTACGGATTCTGACGTAAAAAAATAACTTCTCTTTCTCAATTTAAACCCTCCTTGTGATTTTAAAAAAACCCTCTTTTCAAAAGAAAAGAGGGTTTACATTATCTGTATTTACCCTCCCTTATCTTTCAGACTTCCTCCGTAGGAATTAGCACCACGCCCATTTTCTAGGCAGGTTGCTGAGGTTTCTTAGGGCCAGTCCCTCCACCTCTCCGGATAAGTGAGTAATAATCAATTAAAATTATCAAATTTCTGACAATAAGTCAAAGTTACCTTATATTGTGACCATTTTATGAGTTTTTAAAGATATGTTATTTTTTAACCTCCAAAAACTCCGATACATTTTCTTTTAAGTGAGCCTTCAATCGCAAAGCAGCTTTTGTGTGAAGCTGAGATATTCTCGACTCCGTAACACTGAGAACCTCGCCTATCTCTTTTAGAGTTAAACCTTCGTAATAATATAAAGCTACTACCATCTTTTCTCTCTTGGGGAGATTGTCAATTGCTTTTGCCAGAATTTCTTTAATTTCTTCACGCTCAAAAACCTTTGATGGCTCGTAGCCCTTTGTGTCTTTGATTGTATCAAGCAAACTTATCTGATCGTCTGGCGAGCTGCCCATATTCCAGAATTCCTCCAAGGCGACTTGAGAGGTGTAGCTTAACTGGTTGTAAAGATTTTGTAATTCTTTAATTGAGATTTCCATTTTCTCCGCAATCTCTTCGTCCGTTGGGGTGCGCTTAAATTTGTTCTCAAGCTCAACATACGCTTTCTCAAGCTGTTTTTCCTTTCTCCTAACTGAACGAGGAACCCAATCCATTGAGCGTATCTCGTCAATTATGGAGCCCCTTATACGGGAAATCGCATATGTTTCAAATTTTATGTTCTTTGAGGGATCAAATTTTTTAATGGCATCAATGAGCCCAAACATGCCATAACTTATAAGGTCGGCCTTTTCAATATTGCGAGGCAAACCAATCGAAACTCGTCCAGCAACATATTTAACCAAAGGTGCGTAATTAAGAACAAGTTTGTCTCTAATCTCCCGAGACCTTTCTTTTTGATACTCAAACCATATTTTCTTGAGAGCTGACTCTTCTTTTATCAACATGCCCCTCCGCTTAAAGATTAAGCCCTCGGATGTGTCTGCAAATAAATCTTTTTTAATCTGGCCCTACTTAACTGAGTATAAATTTGAGTTGATGATAAATCAACGTGACCAAGAAGTTCTTGTATCGAGCGCAAGTCCGCGCCAGCTTCTAACAGATGCGTGGCAAAAGTGTGTCTTAATACATGGGGAGTTATTCCTGTTTCGATGCCAGCTTGTCTAACATATTTTTTTATAATTCGCCTGACAGATCCGTCTGTTAATCTTCCCCCCTGATTATTTAAGAACAACGCCGACCCATCTTTGTCTTTTAAATAACTTTTTTTTCTCCTTAAAAGATAATTTTTAACAGACCCTAATGCTTCTTGGTTGATGGGAACCACCCTTTCCTTGTTGCCTTTACCGAAAACTCTGACCTCTTGTTGCGCAAAGTTAATATCTTCTAAATTTAATTGCACCAGCTCACCAACCCGAATCCCCGTTCCATACAGAATTTCTAATAATGCCCTATCTCTCTGCCCGTTTGCGCTACTTGTATCCGGTGAATTTAAAAGAGCATCTATCATCCCTATTCGCACCGCCTTCGGAAGTCTCTTCTCTAGTTTTGGAAAAGAAATTAAAGGCGCTGGATTGGAATCCATCAAATCCTCTCTTTGAAGAAATCCAAAAAAAGAACGAACGGCGGTAAGTTTTCTTGCAATGCTTGCTCTTGTATAACCTATAGTTTGAAGATATGCCAAGTAACGTCTCAGGTAGAGGTAGTTTACTTTTTCAATCTGACAATCACACCTTTTTGAGTAATCGATAAATTGTTCAAGATCGCAATTATACGCTTTTATCGTATGTTTCGACATATTCCTTTCTGCAAAAAGATATTGTAAAAACTTTTTAACCAGCTCTTCCATAATTCTCGCCTTCCAGGTTAATGGATTCTAAGATACCTTTTTCCAATATCCTGTTTAATAAGTCCTTTTATTTCTAGGATTGTCAATAAAATTGCTGCATCAGAGGAGCTAACATTCAATTCTCTTGTTATTTCATCGACGTGTTTAAGTTCCCAATCGATAAAATTAAGAACCCTCTGTTCATCTAAAGAAATTTCTACAGAACTTTCTTTCTTCTTTTCCGAGTGCCCAATTAAACCCAAGACGTCTAAAATATCACCAGCGTCCTCAACCAAATAAGCGCCACTTTTTAATAATTTGTGCGGGCCCTTGCTCAATTTGTTTTTTGGGTTTCCAGGAACAGCACAAACTTCTCTCCCCTGCTCTAAGGCAAAATCGGCGGTTATTAAGGCTCCGCTTTTTTCGGAAGCCTCTACTATTACAACCCCTTTAGTCAATCCACTTATTATTCTGTTCCGAGCAGGAAAATTCCATTTTAAGGGCTTGGTTGTGATCGGATATTCAGACACCAAACTTCCATGTTTACAAATTTCTCCATAAAGCTTTTTATTTTCAGGTGGATAGATGACATCTAGACTACATCCAAGCACACCAATCGTGCCACCTTGGCCTCGCATGGCGCCTTTGTGCGCTGAACCATCTATTCCTCGCGCAACACCGCTAACCACCGTTACACCTTCTTTGGAAAGCTCAGATGCTAGCTCCTCGGCAATGATGCTTCCGTGAATAGATGCGAGCCGTGAACCAACAATGGCCACCGCGTTTGAATAATTCAATATCAAATCACCTTTAAAAAAAAGAACAGTCGGCGGATTGGTTATTTCTCTTAGCAACGGGGGATAATCATCATCGAAAATAGTTAAAATATTGATTCCAATATTTTTATATCTTTGCCACCACCGCTCTAAATCGATATTATTTCTCCGAGTTATTATTTCATCTACCTCGTTGATTGCTATGCCATCAATTTTTGACAAACCATTTCTGTCCGCAAGCCAAATTCTTTCAGCTGACTCAAATGAATCCGTTATGGTTTTAATCTTTTTGTCTAGAACCGGGATAAGCTTTAATCCCAGCCAAAACCTCTTATCCATTTCTATCCACTTTCTAGATCGACTTAAAAATTGTAATAATTGTTTGAATTATTAGAACACCTGTATTGTATGGCTTCCGCCAGATGCTCAACCTCGATTAAGTCCCGCTCGCCCAAATCCGCTATCGTTTTACTTATCCTCAATACTTTATCATACGCTCTACCGCTTAATCCCAGTTTGTCGATGGCATTCTCTAAAAAATTTTGTGCAGAATCAGAAAGTTTACAATATTTTTTCAACAGACGTGGGCTCATTTGAGCATTACAAGAAAGATTGCTGTCACCAATATTTTTTTGTTGACGATCTCTTGCGCGTTGGACACGTTCTTTTATCGTCTCCGAAGATTCTCCTGATGATACTCCAACAAGTTCTTTTTTTGTAAGACGAGGGACCTCAACTTGAATGTCGATTCTATCTAAAAGGGGACCGGATATTTTGCTTTTATACTGTCTTATGCTGGATGGCACACAGACACATTCTTTGATTTTGTCTCCTAAGTATCCGCATCTACATGGATTCATCGCCGCAACTAGCATAAATCTTGCCGGAAAAGTTGACGTGGACGATGCGCGCGAAATTGTCACGATTCCGTCCTCCAAGGGTTGACGCAGAACTTCGAGAGCACTCTTGGTGAACTCGGGAAACTCGTCCAAAAACAAAACTCCATTATGGCTCAAACTTATCTCTCCAGGACGAGGATGTTGACCCCCGCCCACTAACCCGGCTGTAGAAATTGTGTGATGGGGAGCTCTGAAGGAGCGCGAGGTTACTAGGGCGACTTTGGATGGCAACATTCCTGCAATGCTATAAATTTTTGTTGTTTCTATGGCTTCCTCAAAAGTCATATCTGGCAAGATGGAGGGCATCCGTCTTGCCAGCATCGTTTTTCCGGAACCAGGCGGGCCAACCATCAACAAATTGTGTCCCCCGGCAGCAGCAACCTCAATGGCACGCTTTGCATGCTCTTGACCTTTAATATCACAAAAATTAATATTATCGCTTACAGTGTTGTTCATAAATAATCTTTTTATATCTTCAGTGATTGGCTCAATTTCCTTTTCACCAGAGAAAAATTTAACAATTTCACTTAGCGATGATGCTGGAATGATTTTTAATCCACCAATCAGGGCGGCCTCGCTTGCATTTTCTTTGGGCACAATAAAGCCCTTTTTTTTGCTCTCCTTTGCGCGAAGCGCCATCGGTAAAACACCATTAACAGGCCTAATTTCTCCCGTAAGTGAAAGTTCGCCGACAAATAGATAATCAGATAACATGTCTCGTGAAATTTGCTTGGTGGCGGCCAAAATTCCCACAGCGACGGGAAGATCAAAAGAAGGCCCTTCTTTTCGAAGGTCCGCAGGGGCTAAATTTACTGTTATTCTTTTTAAGGGAAATTCAAATTCCGAATTTGATATGCCGGATCTTACCCTCTCGCGTGATTCTTGAATAGCTGCATCAGGCAGTCCGACAATATTAAAGGCAGGTAATCCATTTGAAATATCAACCTCAACTTCAACCAAAAATGCTTCCATTCCTAAAATCGAGCAGCTTTCAATTTTTGCAAGCAAGGAAACTCCTTTCTTTAAAAAGCATTTTCTATATGATGAATAACCGGTTTTCCCTTTTCAAACAAGATTGAAACAATATCAAAACGACATGGCAATTGCTCTTTAATTTGCGAAGCAACATAAATCTCGGCCAAGCGCCGCAGGCGCTCTTGTTTATAACTGGTCACAGATTCAAAGGGCTCGCCAAATTCTTTATTTAAACGAGTTTTAACTTCAACAAAAACTAAGCACTCATCTTTTTTCGCAATGATATCTATTTCGCCAATTCTACACCGATAATTGTTTTTCACTATTTGATAACCATTGCGTTTAAGATACCTGCAGGCCAGCCCTTCTCCTTTGTTGCCAAGACTGCTCAAACGATCACCTTTTCGCTCTTCCTTAACGCTTGCTGAACCGGCGAGAAAGATGTCCTATGAAGCTTGCAGGGTCCAAAACTCATAAGCTTTTCAATATGTTCTTTTGTTCCATAACCCTTGTGATGTTTAAATCCGTAATTTGGATACTCGTTATGAAATTCAATCATCAGCTCATCCCTGGTTACTTTGGCAATTATCGAGGCCGCAGCAATAGAAATACTCCTCTCATCACCTTTCTTCAGCGCTAAAAAAGGTTTATCAAGCCCGGTTGGAGAAAAGCCATCGACCAAACAAAAATCAGGTTGAGGATTTAATTCCAAAAAAGTTTGCCCAAGCGCTTTTAAGTTTGCCTTATGAACACCGAATTCATCGATATCTTTTGGTTGTATAATAACGATACTTAAAGCTATCGCCGCATCTTTTATCTCTTTAAAAAGTTTGAGCCTTTTTTTGGGTGAGACCTGCTTGCTTTCTTTCAGATTAGGCATATTAATCTCTTTTGGCAAAATAACCGCGGCTGCCACCAGCGGCCCAGCTAATGATCCTCTTCCTGCTTCGTCTACCCCCGCTATTAATGAAAAACCCTCTTCACGCAAAAGATTTTCGAATTTGGAGAGTTCCCCAAGGTTCAATTTTATTTCTTTTCCGGACTTTTTATTCTGTAAAAGTTGCATATTTTTGCTCATCCTTTAGAGATATTCATGATTGAAATATTTCGATATAAGAACCAAACGTCCTTCTAATAAAGGAAGCAAATAAAAAATCCCAATCCTTACAAGCTTGGGATTTTTTATTAATGGATTAAATTTACTCTGTTAATCGGCCAATAAGTGGCAAAGGCACTCCCTAATATAAATTTTGTTTTAACTGGGCCAAAAACTCTGCTATCGCTGCTATTTGCTCTGTTGTCTCCCATCATAAATACAGAGCCTTTTGGAATTTTAATTGGTCCAAAATCACTCATGTCGCCATCTTTTTCAGCATAAGATTCTTTAATGGGTTCATTGTTGATAAAGACCTGCCCATCATTAATTTCAATCTCCTCATCTCCAACGGCTATTACTCTTTTAATATAATCTTTTTTCGAATCAGTCGGAGATAAAAAAACAACTATGTCGCCGGGCTTGGGCTTGTTAAAACGATAAATAAATTTATTTACTAACAATCTATCTCCAGGTTTTAACGTGGGCATCATGGACTCTGAAGGAATATAAAAGGGCTGAACAATAAATATCTTTATGATAGCGGCGATTAAAAAGGCCGCAACTATAAGGAGCAGTGTTTCCCATAAAAAACTAAATAAACCCCTGCCTTGGGAACTTTTATTTTGCATACATCTAAAACCCCTATGATTATTATCTTTTTTCTTTAAGCTTAGCGCGCTTACCCACTCTTTCTCTCAGGAAATAAAGTTTTGCGCGGCGAGTGTGGCCCCTGCTTAAAATTTCAATCTTAGCAATTTTTGGAGAATGAACAGGAAAGGTCTTTTCTACACCAACGCCAAAAGAGATTTTCCTAACCGTAAAGGTCTCTCTAGCGCCACCGTTTTGTTTTCGAATTATAAGACCTTTATAAACCTGAATTCTTTCTTTTCCACTCTCAACGATCTTTAAATGAACATTTACCGTATCGCCAACGCGAAAATCAGGCAAGTCGTCTCGAACCTGTTCTTTTTCTAATGCCTCAATTATGTTATGCATCACTACCTCCTTTTAACAACAATTTGAAATTATAACACAGCGTAGAACTAGTTTCTAATGATTTAATAAATTTTTTTCTTGATTTCACGCAGCAATTTCTTATCTGCATCAGTTAGGGATGCTCTTTCTATAAGATCCGGCCGTCGTTCCATTGTTCGTTTAAGCGCTTCCTTCCGTCGCCATCTTTTAATTTCTGCATGATTCCCGCTTAAAAGAATTTCAGGAATCTCCCAATCTATTAACTTGCGCGGTCTGGTATATTGAGGATATTCCAACAATCCATCAGAAAAAGATTCTTCGACAAGAGATAGCTCATCACCGAGCACTCCTGGTATCATGCGGGTTACTGCCTCCATAAAAACTATCGCAGGGAATTCTCCTCCCGACACCACAAAGTCGCCAATTGAGATTTCATCGGTTATTAAATGCTCTCTTACGCGCTCATCAATACCTTCATAACGCGGACACAACAGTATCATTCTCTCTTCTTTGGCGAATTCCTGAACATTTTTTTGCTCTAAAAATTTACCTTGTGGCGTAAATAAAATAACTCTAAAAGACTTCTTTAATTCCTTTAAATTGCACTGAGTAATTGAGGTAACTGTCTCAAAAAATGGCTCCGGTTTCATAACCATTCCTGGACCGCCCCCATAGGGCGTATCATCAACTTGCTTGTGCTTGTCATGAGTAAAATTTCTCAGATTGTGGACGTTTATCTTTAAGATATTTTTTTTAACAGCAACCGATATCATTCCCTCTTTTAACAAACAATCAAAAAACTCAGGAAAGATGGTAACTACATCAATTTGCAATTTTTAATCACTCCAACAAGCCTTGCATCGGTTCTATTAGCATGCAACCATTTTTCAAGTCGATTTTTTTTACAATTTCCTTTATTGCCGGAATTAAGAGTTCGCCTTTTTCTGAAGTTACAACATATACATCATTGCTGCCAGTTCTCAATATATCGGTAACTCTTCCTATAATCTCATCATCTATCGTTATCACTTCTAAACCAATTATCTCGTGTTCCCAGTATGTATTTTTTGGAAGAGATTGGGCCTCTTTTGTTGAAACTTGCAAATATGACCCTCTAAGAGTTTCTGCCAACGCACAATCATCAATTTCCTTGAATTTAATTAGGATGTTTTTAGACCCAATCCTAACTCGTTCGATTTCTAACTTGGCATTATTCGGCAAAGGTGGTGATATAAAAACAGACAAACCAGCTCTAAAGCGAGCAGGAAAGTCTGTTAAGCTTACGATTTTTACTTCACCTTTTATCCCATGCGTTCCAACAATTTTACCGATAGTTAAAGTGGTAGGTTTCAATATTTATCACTCAAATTTACTATTTTTAGTCCAGTATCTCAACTATCGCTCTTTTCCCTTCCTTTGTGGCTGATGCTTTAACTATTGTTCTTAACGCCTTAGCAATCCGTCCTTGCTTTCCAATAACTTTGCCCACATCATCTGAAGCCACCTGAAGTTGTAATATAACTGACTTCTCACCATCAATCTGACTTACTTTAACCTCTTCGGGTTTATCAACAAGGGCTTGAGCAAGAGTTTGCAATAATTCCTTCACTACAATTACCTCCCTACCTGAGCTTGGACTTATTGGTCTCGAATTCCTCTCTAATTCCAACAACACTTAAAAGCTTCTCAACCGTATTTGTCGGCTGTGCGCCACAAGCAAGCCACTTAAATACCTTTTCTTTGTCAAACTCTATAAAGGATGGTTCCGTTGTTGGGTTATAACGACCCACAATCTCTATAAATCTTCCATCTCTTGGCATTCTGGAATCAGTCGCTACCACTCTATAAAATGGCTTCTTTTTACTACCCGCTCTGCTTAGTCGAATTTTAACTGCCAAATCTTCACCTCCTCTTAAAAATTGAAAAAGGGCGAAATTTTTTTATCCATTTTAGCACGAGGGCCAAAATTACTAAATCTCTTCATCATTTTTTTTGTCTCAGAGTATTGTTTTAATAATTTATTCACCTCGCCCGGAGATGTTCCGCTTCCCCTGGCAATTCGTGACCGCCTGCTGCCATTGATAATTTTTGGGTTCCCTCTCTCTTCCGAAGTCATTGAGGTAATAATTGCCTCAATTTTTTTTATTTGTCTTTCATCAATATTGCTTACCGCCGACTTTGGCATCCCTGGAATTTTTGGCAACATTCCTAAAATTTGATCTAAAGAGCCCATCTTTTTAACCTGCTGCATTTGAACCAAAAAATCATCTAATGAAAATTCTTGTTTGCGAATTTTTTCTACCAACCGTTCAGCCTCATCTAAATCAACGGTCGCTTCCGCTTTTTCAATTAAAGTGAGAACATCGCCCATTCCTAAAATTCTATTTGCCATTCTGTCGGGATAAAAAACTTCCAAGCTGTCGAGTTTTTCACCCATGCTAATAAATTTTATGGGCTTTTTAGTAACCGCTCTTATTGAAAGCGCTGCCCCACCTCTCGCATCACCATCTAGTTTTGTTAAAATTATACCGTCAAAACCGAGTTTTTCTTTAAAGGATTCCGCAACATTTATTGCATCTTGCCCCGTCATGGCATCGACAACCAACAATACCTGATGCGGCGATGTCGCTTCTTTGACTTCCCGTGCCTCTTTCATCATTTCTTCATCAATATGAAGCCTTCCCGCGGTATCGACCACAACAACGTCGCTTCCCTCTCTGATGGCTTGTTTAATGCCCGCGCGGACAATTTCTTTACACGCTCCGCTTTTTTTATCTGAATAAATAGATACGCCAAGCTCGTTAGCCAAAGATTCAAGTTGCTCAATCGCTGCTGGCCGATATATATCCGCCGCTACAAGAAATGGTTTTTTGCCCATATTTTTAAGATAATTGGCAAACTTTGCGCTCGAAGTTGTCTTTCCTGAACCCTGAAGCCCAACGAGCATGAAGATGGTGGGTGGTTTTGAGGCAAAGGTCACCTTGTTAGAGACGCCACCCATAAGTTTTGTCAACTCCTCATTGACAATTTTAACAACTTGTTGAGCGGGCGTAAGACTCTCCATTACCTCAACACCCACAGCGCGTTCCTTAATATTAGAAATAAAATCTTTAACCACTTTGAAGTTGACATCTGCCTCTAAGAGAGCAAGACGTATTTCTCTTAAAACTTCTTCAACCTGCTTCTCGCCAAGCTTTCCATAAGCCTTTAATTTCGAAAAAATATTTTGTAATTTTGAAGACAAACTATTAAACATATATTCTCCCAGACTTTACTGCTGAATTGAAATATTACAAAAGGATAAAATGACTTTCAAACTTGTTTGTCATCCAAAAAGAGCTTCAACAAATTTTTGAGGATTAAAATGTCTTAAATCATCCAAACCCTCACCTGTACCGATAAGCCAAATGGGTATCTTAAATTCATCCTCTATAGCAACAACTATACCACCTTTAGCCGTACCATCCAACTTCGTTAAGACCACAAAATCAAGTCCAAGGGCATCGTTAAAAAGCCGCGCCTGAGAAATAGCATTCTGTCCACTCGTCGCATCTACAACTAAACCAATTTTTACCGAATCCACATGTAGCTCTTTTAAAACAACTCTTTTTATCTTCTTTAATTCCTCCATTAAATTAACATTAGTGTGAAGTCTGCCCGCAGTATCAACTAAAAGGATATCCATATTCCGGGCTCGCGCCGCGCTTATCGCATCAAAAACAACCGCGGCAGGATCTCCACCCCTTTGATGTCTGACAACATCCGCACCTAGGCGCTTGCCCCACTCCTGCAGCTGTTCTATAGCGGCGGCTCTAAAGGTATCGGCAGCAGCCAAAAGCACTTTTTTGTCGGATCCAATGAACTTATAAGCCATTTTAGCAATTGTGGTGGTCTTACCAACCCCATTTACCCCAACCAGAAGCAATACGTTTAAGGAATCCTCATTGATGAAATTTCCATTTTCAACGGTTAAAATCTCTACCATTTCGCTTTTAAAAAGTTCTTTTATTTCTTCGGCTTCTTTGGCATTTCTTTCTTTTGCTCGCATTTTAAGCTTATCTATAATTTGCGTTGTCGCATGAATTCCAACGTCCGCCCGTATCAATATTTCTTCCATTTCATCCCAGAAACTTTCATCGATTGATGAGGCGCCAAACAAGCTGGAAATCTGTTTAGCGAAACCCTCTCTGCTTTTTCTCAAACTACCTTTTAAATTATCTAACATTTACCTTCCCGCTTGGCTAATTTGATTTGTCTCATCCAAATCACTCATCTTTTGAGAAACAAGTTTTGAGACACCTTCCGCCTGCATGGTTACACCATAAAGACAGTCAGCTATCTCCATGGTTCTTCTTTGATGTGTAACTATTATAAATTGCGTACCATCTTTTTCTTTTTTAAGAAGCATAATAAATCGCTGTAAATTAGCGTCATCTAAAGCAGGCTCAACTTCGTCAAGTATATAAAAGGGGCTCGGACTTATTTGATATATTGCAAAAAGTAGCGTTAACGCAACAAGTGATTTTTCACCGCCGGATAAAAGTGTCATTCTTTGAAGTCTTTTGCCATGCGGATGAGCTTCAATTTCTACACCCGTTGTAAGAAGATTATCTTCATCCATCAATATAAGTTGCGCTTTCCCCCCAGGAAATAAGTATGAGAATATATTTTGAAAATGAAGATTTATCTCATTGAAAGTTTCCAAAAACCTATCTTTCATTTTTTGCTCAATTATTCTAATGATTTTTTCCAGAGTCTTTCGACTCATTTTTAAATCAACGATCTGATCATTCAGAAACTTATATCTCTTCTCTAATACCAGGTGTTCCTCAACGGCAATTGAGTTTACGGGACCCAAGTTGACCAACTTTGCTTTAATCTTTTTTATCTTTTCTTCATATTCTTCTTTTGGTCCTTCGTTAGAATATGTTTTCAGGGCTTTTTCAATCGGGACATCAAATTCGTTTATAATTTTTTCGGTTAGTTCTCGGACCTTAATCTGCAGCTGCGCACGGTTCACCTCAATTTCTTTGATTTCGTCTTGAATAATATCAATTTTTTCAGCCAGTTCCGTAATTTCTGTTTGCAAGAATTTATATTTTTCACGCAATTTTTTCGTATCGGTTTTTTCGTCTGTTGTTAAAGACAACAGCTTCTCATCCCAATTTTCAGCCTTGTTATACAAGGTGGAAAATAGCTCGTGAAGAGGTTGTATCCTTGCTCTCAGATTTTCAAGAGCTTCAACCGTTTGATGTTCAGATTTTAATGTGAGATCAAATTCATTAACCTCCGCTAAAATAGTATCGTGTTGTTTTTTTACAAATTCTAATTGACCAAGAAGTGATTCGTTTTCGGCTTCAAGCTTCGCTTTCTCCCCAATCAATTTATTCCTTTTAGTTAACCATTCTTGTTTCTCGTCTTCTGCCTTAGCGATGGAACTGTTTATCGAAGCAATCTCTTTTTTTAGCAAACTGCTTATTCCGTCCAGTTTTTTGATTTTTTCTTTCTTCAAATCAACTTTCTTTTTTAAAAGTTCAGCTTGAATCGAGAACCTTCTTATTTCGTTAATCTTTTCAGTCTCATTTTTTTTAGAATATGATAAATCACTTACAATATTTTGCTTTTCAATTTGCGTAACTCTTATTTTTTCCTCAAGGGAATCCTTTTCTTTGTTGAGAGATTTCAAGACCAACCGCAATTTTTGAATTTTATCTCCCATTTTTTCGAAGTTTACATTTAAGGTTTTTTCATCCTTCTTTAATTTGGCAAGCTCTCTTTTGCGAGAAAGTGGATTTGCCGAGCCTAAATTACCTCCTTTTATTATCCCTTGGGGCAAAATAACCTCACCATTTAAGGTAACAAAGACGCGGTTGCCTACGTCTTTATTTGCCATAGCAAGAGCATCGTCAAGAGTTTTTACTATTAAAACATTTCCTAGAAGTGATTTAATTGCAGCTTCAATTTCTGCATCTGCCATTACAACATCTGTTGCCAACGTAGCGCCTGAGTCTTTTGGCAAATTATCAAATTTTGTTTTTAGCCCAACAAGAGGAATAATGGATGTTAAATCCTGACTTGATTCATTTAACATATCTACAATCTTGACGGTCGTTTCAATATCTCTGGCTATTACACTATATACGTGTTCGCTTAACACGGATTCAATTGCTTTCTCATACCCTTTTTTAACTTCGATTAAATCTCCAGCGACACCCACCAACCCTGGTATTTTTTTCTCGAAGGTCAGCCACACTACACTTTCAGGATATCCAGTTAATTTCTTTTCGACTTCTTCCAGTGCAGAAATTTTTGTTTTTATTCCGAAGATTTTTCCTTCAGACTCGTTTACTTGAGCTGTTAGTTCATCTAATTCTGCTAATTTTTTTGAAATTTCGTCCCTTTTCTTATTGAAAAAGTCCATTAATTTGCTCATCGTTGACTCTATAAGCGTTTTTTCTTCACCTTTTTCGGTTAAAAGACGGGCTAACGCATTTTTTTCTTTCTCCAAAGAAGAAATTTTTTCTTCTATATACTTAATTTCAGCCTCTGTCGTATGTAAACAAGTTGATAGATTTTTGACTTCACTTTCATCGATCTCCAACTGTTTGAACTTCTTGTTTCTATTCTCTTTTAAATCTTTAAGACTCTCGTCAGTCCTTTTTATCTTCTTTTGTATGGATTCTTCGTTTTTTTGCGTTTTAGAAATCTTATCCAACAATTCATCGATAGCGCCTTGATATTTAAGTATTTTTAATTTCACTTCATCAAGTTCATCTGATTTATTGCTTATTTGCCTTTCAGCCTTATAAATTTGCATCCGAAGATCGCTAAGCTTTTCTATAAGATGTTTCCCTTTTTCTTCTAAGAGCAGAAGCCCCGAATTTAATCTCTCAATAATTCCTTTTAACCGACGTCGATGTTCTCCAATATCACCGACATAATCGCCCTTTGCCTCAATGTTTGATTGAGTTTCATTCATCTCGTACTGTTTCTTTGTCGATTTTTTCTTAAGCGAAGAAAGCTCATTGTTTAAATAATTTACTTGCTTTAATGCTTTTTCCCAAAAATTTTGGAATTCTTTGAGTTCGACAACGGCTAAACCTATCTCTGTGTCCTTTAATTGACGATTTAATTTCAATGATTTTTCGGCCTGCATGGCTTGTTTTTTAAGCGGTTGACGCTGTCGTTCAACTTCGTGGAGAATATCTCTTATCCTCGTGAGGTTTCTGTCCATTGCCACAAGTTTTCCCAAGGCCCTTTCCTTGCGTTTTCTGTGTTTTAGGATCCCGGCAGCATCTTCTATTAAAAATCGTTTATCTTCAGGTTTGCTGTTTAATATCTCCTCAATTTTCCCCTGGCTTATAATTGAGTGGGTCTGCCTTCCCAGCCCCGTGTCCGATAATATATCTTGAACATCAAGAAGCCTGCATGAAGAGCCATTTATAAAATAGTCGCTCTCTCCCGACCGTGACATCTTGCGAGTGACCACTACTTCGGAGTATTCTATGGGAAGATGCCCATCGGAGTTATCAAGACACAAAGAAACCTCGGCTATCCCAAGGGGTGAGCGAGTTGAGCTTCCTGTAAATATTACATCTTCCATGGCTGCCCCTCTTAAAGATCGGGCACTCTGTTCCCCTAAGACCCAAAGAACAGCATCTGTAATATTACTTTTTCCGCTACCGTTAGGCCCAACAATAACGGTTATTCCGGGCTCAAATTTCAACGTCGTTTTATCGGCAAATGATTTAAACCCTCGGATAGCCAGTGATTTAAGGTACAAAAGTCAAAAATCCTCCTTTAAAACCCCGAAATATTTTATCACAGTTACAATAAGGGGTGAATAAATTTTAGAGATGCTGAACTTTGGAAAATAATATGCAAAAGACCGCTTTTGCCGCGGTCTTTTTAAAGTAAAATTACTTGCCGTATTTTCTTTATGAAACATGAATATGTTTAAAAAACTTTAAGCGTAACCTTTTTCTTTCAAAAAACGGCCAAGCAACTCCCTCGAAGACTTTACTTCATCGATCCCGCTCAAGTCCACGCTCCACCATGAACACCCCGTCTCCAACAAGGCATCTAAAATATCTTTTAAGGAATCTTTTGAAAAAGTACGGTTATGAAGATGAGCGTTTACGATTCTATCGGAGACCATTTTTAAAAGATCTAAAAACTCAGATGAGCTCTCGCCATTAAATAACCCGAATGTCACCATGGCTCCCGTTTTATCCAATAATTCTTTAAATCGCTTCGGTTCAGATAAAGGTCCTGACGATATATTTTCAACACAAACAACAACCCCATTTTTGTTCCCACAATCGACCAATTTTTTTAATTTTTTTGTGACTTGTTCCCACGAGTCTTGAGAAATAAAATGAAGACCAATTGTAAAATAACCTCCACCCATTTCTCCTATATATTCGATGCAAGATTGTAAAATCTTTTCCGACATATCACTCAATCTTTCATCTTGATGCGATATGTCTATCTTCGGATCGGAGCAACAAAATCTAATTTCAATATCCCCCCGTCGAGTTTTTGCCATTTTTAAAAGAGCAGCCACCTCGTCTTTGAGTAGGGGCAATCGATATGGATTTAAATTCCAATCGATTGCAAGATTGGCCCAGTTCGAAAGCTCTTGAGCATTTGTAAATGCAAAACCGTTGCCTATTGCAATCTTTGGAGTCTCCATATTTTCACCTCTCCTTTGAACAATAAAAGCATTGCCCCCGACAATACTTTTTTAATTTTATATTATATTTATATTAACTCAACAATGATAAGTTTTTAAATACTTTTTTGTTAATTAATAAAAAGATTAACTGTGCAATTTTTGGAGTTCTTGCAAGGCTATTTTTGCTGCTTGCTGTTCAGCTCTCTTTTTACTTTTGCCCCTTCCTTTACCCCAAACCTTATCCCCAATATAAACTTCCGCAAAAAAGATCTTATCGTGAACAGGTCCTTCTTCTCGGACTATCTTATACGAAGGCAACATTTTCAATTTTTTCATGGTGTGTTCTTGAAGACTCGTTTTTAAATCCAAATATTTTTCTCTCGATGCCTGTTCGTGGATTTCTTCTAGAAAAAGGCCCAGAACAAACTCTTCGGTCTTTTTAATATCTTGATCTAAACATGCAGCCCCTAAAATAGCTTCCAAACAGTCCGCTAAAATTGAAACTTGCTCTCTCCCGCCTGTGACTTCAGCCCCTTTCCCCATTAAAATACATTCGCCCAGATGAATATTTCGTGCTATTTTTGCCAACACTTCGGAGTTTACAATGTTTGCCCGAAGCATCGCCAAATCACCTTCCTCAAGATCTGGATAATGATTATACAAATAGTCTGTTATTACAAATTCTAGGACAGCGTCGCCTAAAAATTCCAAACGCTCATTTGATTCAGCTCCCTCGGGCAATTCAGAAATAACCGATCTGTGAGTTAACGCCATCTTAAGCAGAACCTTGTTAAAAAAAGTGAGGCCCAAATATTTCTCAGCTTTACCTACGGTGTCTTTTATAAGCATTCAATCACCATTATCATTTAATATTTTTGCTCTCTTTGCGTTTTTTTTGAAACCAATCAAGACAACCTTATTCCTTCACCGTTAAGTTTGGGCTCAGCAATCCATACTTTTACTCTTCCGTAGATGGTAAATGCATCAGCTAAGTCTTATTTCAAACCTTTCACAAAAAAAATTACCCGATCTTTCTTATCATTATGCTAGCATTGTGACCACCGAAACCTAAAGAATTGGACATTGCTACCATAACCTTCTTCTCAATCGCTTTATTTGGGACATAATTCAAGTCGCATTTGGGATCAGGGTACTCGTAATTAATGGTTGGAGGGATAACACCTTTTTCAATGGAAAGAGCGCACGCAATCATCTCTATACCGCCAGCTGCTCCCAAAGCGTGGCCAGTCATGGATTTGGTTGAACTAACAGTTAAGCTATAAGCGTGTTCACCAAAAACCTTCTTTATGGCCAATGTCTCAAACTCATCGTTCAACAACGTTGAGGTTCCATGAGCATTTATATAATCTACTTGTTTGTAATCCATTCCGGATTCTTCGATGGCTTCTCTCATCGCACGAGCCGCCCCCTCTCCATCTGGAGCAGGAGCAGTGATATGATAAGCATCTCCCGTGGCTCCATATCCCACAATCTCCGCATAGATATGGGCATCTCTGTTTATGGCGCTTTCCAATGTCTCTAAAATTACTATTCCAGCACCTTCGGAAATTACAAAACCATCTCTTTTTGCGTCAAATGGCCGACTTGCTTTTTCTGGCTCATCATTCCTGGTTGAAAGAGCGCGAGCCGCGCAAAAACCTGCGATACCTAAAGGAGTTATGGGCGCTTCCGCTCCGCCTGCAATACAAATATCAGCTGCACCTCGTTTTATAACTTCAAAGGCCTCTCCGATTGCATGAGTAGAGGAGGCACAAGCGGTCACGGTGCAAAAATTTGGGCCCTTAGCTCCAAAAAAAATTGAGATATTGCCTGCCGCTAAATCGGTTATCATCATGGGAACGAGAAAAGGGCTAATTTTTTGAGGCCCTTTTTCGATTAAAATTCTATGTTGATCCTCCAGGGTTTTTAGCCCGCCGATACCTGAGCCAACGATAACCGCAACTCGTTCAGCAATAGAGTCGGTTATGTTTAAATTTGCATCTTCGAGAGCTAGTTTTGCGGAAGCCACAGCAAACTGGCTGAATCTATCCATCCTTCGTGCCTCTTTTGCTTCCAAATAGTCATTTGGATTAAATTCATCAACTTCCCCTGCGATACGCGAACCGAAACCTTCTGTATCGAAACATGTAATTTTTCCAATTCCCGATTTTCCTTCAGCCAAAGACTTCCAGAAAGCTTCCTTCCCTATCCCAACGGGAGCAATCGGCCCAAGACCGGTAATAACTACCCTTCTTTCCATTCTCTTCCTCCGTTGGCCACACTTTCTTTGAACTCTTTTATGAGATTTGCGATGATTTCTTTTACTGAAAGAATGTCTTTAATTTCTCCCACACGTTCACCGCAAAAAATAAGACCTTTTTCTATGTTTCCTTGCTGGGCATTCTCAAGTGCTTCTATGATGCAGAAATCTTTTTTACAATGCTTCAAACAAGCAACACACCTTTTAATGTCTTTAAATGCAGGCACTTTGTTTGCAAATAAATCCCTGACAAAAGATGTGTTAAGAGCTTGCCCAGGTAAACCAACGGGACTTTTAATCAATACAACATCTTCCGCTTTTGCCTTCACATATTCTTCTTTCCAGGCAGGCGCGGCGCTGCTCTCCTCGCTGGCAGCAAAGCGGGTGCCCATTTGAACACCTTTGGCTCCCATGAAAAGAGCTTTTACAATATCTGAGCCCTTAAGAATTCCTCCAGCAGCAATTACAGGTATTTGCACAGCTTTAATTATTTCTGGCAAAATCGAAAAAAGAGGCCTATCCGTCCCAAGATGTCCACCAGCTTCCTTCCCTTCAACAATAACAGCTGATGCGCCAAATTTCTCGGCGAGACGAGCAACGCGATCCGAAGACACAATGGGAACGATGGGAACATTATGTTCCTTCCCCAGTTGAAAAATGTCCCTGGAAAAACCAGCACCGGCAACAATTAAATCGATTTTCTCTTGTATCGCGGTTAATATAAGCTCTTTAAATTCTCTGACCGCAACCATAATATTTATTCCCACTATGCCATCGGTTAGTTCTTTCGCCTTCCTTATGTGTTCAGCAAGCTCTGGAGGATGAACCCCAGAGGCGGCTATCAGTCCTATGCCACCCTCATTGGCCACAGCGGCTGCCAAAGGGGCAAGAGATATACGTACACCCATCCCTCCTTGAATAATTGGCAAGGATGATTTTAAATTGCAGATTGTTAACTCCGGTAAACTCATATCATCACCAATATCCCCTTATTATTTGTTTTCAATATACTCGACAGCTTGGCCCACGGTTGTTATTGTCTCTGCGTCTTCATCTGATATTTCCAAACCAAACTCCTCTTCAATTGCCATTATTAACTCAACAATATCCAAGGAATCCGCTCCGAGATCATTTATGAAAGATGTCTCAGACTTTACGGCAGACTCATCTACCCCCAATTGCTCAATAATAATTTTTTTGACCTTGTCAAAATTTTCGTTCGACATAAAAATCTCCTCCTTTTAAAATTAAGATTTATAAAACAAAATTAAAACTTTAACTACATTACCATTCCACCATCGACATTAACAACCTGCCCAGTAATATAAGCAGCCTCGTCCGATGCCAAAAAAGCAACCAGATTTGCAACATCTTTCGGTGTACCAAATTTGCCAAGAGGGACACTTTCTATTACTTTTGCTTTTACATCTTCGGGTAATTTTTTTGTCATCTCAGTCTGAATAAAACCTGGGGCAACAGCATTAACCCTTATTCCTCGCGATGAAAGCTCTTTTGCAACAGTCTTTGTTAAACCGATTACCCCAGCTTTAGAAGCTGAGTAATTTGCTTGACCGGGGTTTCCGGATACACCCACAACCGAAGCAATATTTACAATTGCGCCATAACGTTTTTTTATCATGTGGCGAGACACGGCCTGGATGCAATTAAATGTTCCCTTCAAATTTATACTTATAACAGCATCCCATTCTTCTTCTTTCATTCGAATTAAAAGATTATCGCGCGTTATTCCAGCATTATTTACCAATATATCCACTCCGCCTAATTTATCAATACTTTGCTCAATTAACATTACCGCTTCTTTGGAAACTGCAATGTTAGCTTTAATGAACACCGCTCTTCTTCCCATATTTTCAATTATAGAAACGAGCTCATTGGCTGCATCCTCGTTCGCTATATCGTTTACAATTATATCCACACCAAGCTCAGCGAACTTTAAGCAAATTTCTCTTCCTATCCCACGCGCGCTCCCTGTTACAAGTGCAACCTTATTCTCAAAATTCATTCTAACCT
The DNA here is from genome assembly GCA_011046085.1 of Actinomycetota bacterium. Lineage (GTDB taxonomy): Bacteria > Actinomycetota > Aquicultoria > UBA3085 > Oleimmundimicrobiaceae > DSBK01. The sequence continues at coordinate 25,462 of DSBK01000051.1, read as the reverse complement.
CTCCTTATCGAAAAAACAGTTTTCTTTAAAGTGCCGACATCTTCCACGTTTAATTGCGCTACATCTGGAACTATCCTAGAAACAAGTCCCGATAAGATTTTTTTCGGTCCAACCTCAACAAATATTTTCGCTCCAAAAGAGCAAATTTCGTTAACCGACTCTTCCCATCGAACCGAACTTGTAATCTGCCTATTTAAAGCCGTCTTTAACTCCATTGGATTTGTCGAAAATTTGCCGCTAAAATTGGAGACAACTCCACATTTCGCCTTTTTAAATGAAACATCTTTTAAAAATTTAGAAAATTCATCTTCTGCCTCTCCCATTAAGTTAGAGTGAAATCCACCATTTACAGGAAGCTCAACAACCCTCTTTGCGCCAGATTGCTTAAAAAGTTGTATGGCCTCATCGATGATTAAATTTTCTCCTGAAACTACAATTTGACCTGGGCAATTATAATTTGCGCCATTGATTATTCCTTTTACTTTTAATAAATTTATCACTTCATCAACTTCTTTTGAGCTTAACCCAAGAACTGCGATCATTTTGCTCGGATTATTCGATGCAATTTTTTCCATAAGATATGCTCTTTTTTCAATTAACCGCAACCCTGTCTCAAAGTCCAATACCCCGGCAGCAACCAAAGCATTATACTCTCCAAGACTATGTCCGGCTACTATGTCCGGCTCTATTCCCTCTGAACACAACGCTCTATAACAGGCATAATTTACTACAAAAATTGCGGGTTGGGTATTTATTGTCTTATCTAACTCGCCTTTAGGTCCCTTAAAACAGATGTCCGAAATCTGCCTTTGTAAAATTTCATCGGCTTTTTCAAAGATTACGCTGATTTCTTCCATTGATTCTTTTAAATTTTGACCCATCCCAACATATTGGGAACCTTGACCGGGAAAAACAAAAGCAATTTTTTTCTCCAAGAATTAACCCCCGTTACGCTGCTTAAGTTTTGCTGTAATCATGGGAACAATTTCGAACAAATCACCCACCACCCCATAATTGGCAACGTCGAAAATCGGAGCGTTGGGATCCTTGTTGATGGCAACAATGCAATCGGAAGTCTGCATGCCAGCAAGATGTTGAATTGCTCCGGAAATCCCGCAAGCGATGTACAGTTTTGGGCAAACCGTTTTACCTGTCTGCCCAATTTGATGTGAATAAGATATCCACCCTGCGTCAACCGCCGCCCTTGAAGCGCCAATTGCTGCATTCAACGATAAGGCCAATTCTTCCATCATCTTAAAATTTTCTTCTTTTCCCAAACCTCGCCCACCTGCAACAATAATTTCCGCTTCCTCTAAGTTAATCTTCTCGGATAAATCCTCGATAAAATCGAGTAATTTTACTCTGGATACCATAGATTTTGATACGGTTTCCTTAACTATTTCTTTCACTCTCTTTTTATCCCTTTGAGCCCTCTTCATCACCTTTGGCCTCACAGTAGCCATTTGTGGCCGCCTGTTCGGACATATAATCGTTGCCATAATATTTCCGCCAAAAGCGGGTCGCGTTTGCAACAATAATCTGTTTTCTTTATCAATATCTAAACCCGTACAGTCGGCGGTAAGACCAGTCTCCAAAATTGCTGCAACTTTAGGAATTAAGGAGCGACCAAAAGAGGTGGCTCCCGCGAGAACGATTTCCGGCTTATACTTCTCAATCATTCGAACAAGAGTATTAGAATAAACATCCTCTAAACAATCCTTCAGAATGGGATCATCAACCAAATAAACTCTATCAGCTCCACAATATATAAGTTCATCGGCCAAATTGCTTATATTTTCTCCAAGCAAAACAACGGAAAGCTCAACCTTAAGATCTTTGGCCAATTTGCGCCCTTCGCCAAGCAGTTCAAAAACAACACCAGCCAACTCGCCCCGCCTCTGCTCGGCAAAGACCCAGACACCCTTATATTCAGATAAATTTAAAATGGGCTTATTCTCTTTCTTTATAAAAATAGCTTCATATTTGCAAACTGAGACGCACGCAGCGCATAAGGTACATTTATCGTTCACATATGCCTTTTTTTCAACAATATCGATTGCATTGTACATACATGCTTTCTTGCAAAGCTTGCAACCCGTACATTTGCTTAAATCAATTTTTATGCTCAAACAAAAACCCCCAACAAACGTAAAATAAGGTCAATTCAATACCTTGTCTTCCTTCAATTTGCCGATCAGTTGTTCAACGATTTTGTCCGCTTCGCCCTCGAACCTTTCGCCTTTTCTTGAAACTTCGGGAACGAAAATTGTTACAACCTGAGTCGGCGAACCCAATAACCCAATTTTCTCTTCCTCAGCATTTATATCTTTGGCCGTCCAGACCGGTATCTCGGCTTTTTTCGCTCTCATCATGCCACGTAGTGAAGGCACTCTTGGTTCATTTATTTCCTTTACAACGGTGATAACCAAGGGTTTTTCTGTTTCAACCACTTCATAACCATCTTCAACCATGCGCTGCAATTGGATGTGTCCATCTTCTATCTTTTTAATCTGGCTTACATAAGTTACAATTGGTACTCCCAGTTTTTCAGCAATTTCAGGTCCAACTTGCGCTGTATCGCCATCCATCGTCTGTTTTCCGCAAATTATGAGATCAAAATCCCCAAGCTTTTCTATTCCTTTTGACAAGGTATGTGAAGTTGCGAGAGTATCCGCCCCAGCGAAAGCCCTATCTGAAAGCAAAATTACATCATCGGCACCCACGGCAATCGCTTCTTTTAATGCCTCTGCGGCATGAGGCGGCCCCATAGTTATTGCGGTGACTTTCCCGCCAAACTCCTCTTTTATCCTGATTGCTTCTTCCAGCGCATAAACATCAAATGGGTTGACTATACTTTCTGTTCCCTCTCTTACAAGCGTATTTGTTGCCGGATCTATCTTTATCTCCGTTGTAGCAGGAACTTGTTTAATGCAAACGATAATATTCAAAATAATCCCCCAATTATCAGTTTTTGCCAGAGTTCTCTTTAATTAGTTGAAGAGCAATTACATTTCTTTGTATCTGATTTGTTCCTTCGTAAATTTGAAGAATTTTTGCATCACGCATCATTTTTTCAACGGGATATTCCCTCATATAACCATAGCCACCAAGTATTTGAACAGCATCGACAGAAACCTTCATGGCTACATCGGTAGCAAAAGTCTTTGCGATTGCAGAGTCTTTGGAAAAAGTCTTTTCCCCACCATCGATCATTCTGGCAGTGGCATAGACTAATGCGCGAGCCGCTTCGGTCTGGATGGCCATATCAGCCAAAATATGCTGTATAGCTTGAAAGGATGATATTGTTTGGCCAAACTGCGTCCGCTGCCGCGAGTAATTTAAAGCGACATCTAAAGCTCCCTGAGCAAGACCCACCCCTTGCGCCCCAATCCCGGGCCGTGTTATGTCCAATGTTTTTAAGGCAACAATAAAGCCCATTCCTTCTCGGCCAATTAAATTCTCTTTAGGAATCCTGCAATTGTCAAAGACAAGTTCCCTGGTTGCGGAGGACCTTATCCCCATTTTCTTTTCTTTTTTCCCAAAAGAAAATCCTTCCGTTCCTTTCTCGATTACAAACGCCGAGGCCCCGCGACTTCCTTTATTTCGATCCGTTATGGCTATCACGGCATAAATTTCAGCTTCACCACCATTTGTTATCCATTGCTTTGTCCCATTCAAAACATAGTGATTTCCGTCTCTTTTGGCGGTAGTTTGAATACCCGAAGCATCGCTCCCCGCATTTGCTTCCGTGAGACCAAAGGCTGCAAGTTTTTCGCCGGAAGCAATGGCCGGAAGATATTTCTTTTTTTGCTCCTCGTGACCAAATAGAACTATGGGATACGCCCCCAGAGCACTGGCAGCATAGCTTACAGATACCCCGCAGCAAGCTCTGCTTAACTCCTCTACGACAAGAACTGTCTCAAAGCACCCGAAGCCCATACCACCATATTCTTCGGGTATATAAAGACCAAATAAATCAGCCTGCGATAAAGCTTTAATAACTTCCCAAGGAAACTCCTCTTTTTCGTCAAGCTCGGCTCGAACAGGAATTACTTTCTCGTCAGATATTTTTTTAGCTAATTCCTTTATCATCTTTTGGTCGTCAGTTAACATGTAATTCAAAGAATCGACCCCCTTCTAAATTCTTTGTTGGAAAATGAAAATTTTAAATATTAAATTTTCGATTGAAACTTATTTATTTCTTTGAAAAACCATAAAATCTTCAATCTTCAATCTTCAATTCGACGAAGTCGTTTTGCTCCATTTGATTACGTTGGCTCCCCAGGTTAGGCCCGCTCCGAACCCAACCAAAAGCATAACGTCCCCTTTTTTTATCACGCCGCTTTGCCAAAGCTCATCTAGGGCAACCGGTATCGAGGCGGTTGATGTATTGCCATATTTGTCGATATTGTTGACGATTTTATCAAAGCCAACCCCCAATTTTCTAGCCGCGGTTTCAAGAATCCTAATATTGGCCTGATGAGGAATAAAGTAATCAACGTCATCCACCGTTAAATTAGCTTTTCTTAGAGCGGCATTTGTCGCTTGCGGTAGAGCTCTAACAGCAAACTTAAAAACCTCATTTCCGTTCATTTGAACACAGTGAAGTTTCTTTACAAAAGAATCTTTTGTGGCGGGCAAGCCTGATCCTCCAGCTGGAATTTTCAAAAGATTAGCCCCCGCGCCAGTTGCCGCCAGATAATTTGAAAGGATGCCATAGCCCTGCTCTACGACCCCAAGAACTACCGCGCCCGCGCCATCTCCAAACAAAACACATGTGCCACGATCGGTCCAGTCAAGGTGCTTGGAAAGAGCGTCTGCTCCAATTACCAAAACCTTTTTATAACAACCGGTCTCAATAAATTGAGCCCCAATGGCAACGGCATATATAAATCCTGTGCAACCAGCGGATATATCAAAAGCAGGAATAGTTTTCGCACCTAGTTTTTGTTGAACAAGACAAGCAGTTGAGGGCATCACCATTTCGGGCGAGCAGGTTGACAAGATTATTAAATCGATATCCGTAATTTCCAAACCCGCGTCAAATAAAGCTTTCTTACTAGCCGAAACGGCTAAATCAGAAAGGCCCGTATTGTCATCTATAATTCTTCGTTCTGATATACCCGTCCTTGTTTTTATCCACTTATCGCTTGTATCTACAATTTTTTCCAAATCAAAATTGGTTAACGTTTTGCTGGGGAGATGAGAACCTATTCCGATTATTCCTGCAAACGTTTCTTTCTTTAAAATTGTTTTCACCTAAATCCCACCACTTATTTCCGAAACAATATTTTCCAAAACAGCCCTTTTTGCCACCATAATTGCATTTTTAACAGCCTTAGCGTTGGATCTTCCATGACCAATTACACAAACACCATTTATTCCAAGCAGATGGGCTCCGCCATATTCTTCATGATCAAGCTCGCTCTTTAATTTCCTAAAGGATGAGGCAAGCAACACTCCTCCAATTATTTTTATAAACGAAGATTTAACCACAACTTTAATCTGGGAAAAAAATGTTGACGCCAAGCCTTCCATTAATTTAAGCGCAACATTTCCAACAAAGCCATCACAAACAACTACATCAACCTTACCGCTGGGAATATCGTTTCCTTCAATGTTGCCGACAAAACCTTCGATCGATCCCATAAGTTCGTATGATTTCTGTAATAGTTCTCCGCCTTTCCCGCGTTCTTCCCCCACATTTAATAACCCAATTTTTGGTGATTTGATATCCAAAACCTTTGTCGCATAAGCTTTCCCCATTACTGCAAACTGATATAGATTTTTCGGCTTGCACTCTGCATTTGCTCCCGCATCTAAAAGAACAGTTGGCTTACTTAAGGTGGGAATTATAACGGCTATCGCTGGTCTTAAAACCCCCTTAATCCTTCCGATTTTCAACATCGCCGCACTCATGGTTGCGCCAGAATTTCCCGCAGACACCATGGCGCAAGCCTCGCCCTCTTTCACAAGTTGCGCCGCTATAGAGATCGATGAACTTTGTTTGGTCTTTACAGCCCTTGCAGCATGTTCCCCCATCTCAATTACATCTTGTGCGTGTTTTACTCGAATATTTGCACACGGGCTTAGTTTTCTTAATTCGTTGTTTATTTGTTCTTCTTGCCCAACTAATATTATGGACAATTCCTTATCCTCGGCAGCAAGATGAGCCCCTTTTATTATTTCTTTAGGAGCATAATCTCCGCCCATGGCATCAACTGCAACCGTAACTGAAGGTGGGGTCACTTTAATTACTTAACCTCCAAAACTTGCTTACCGTCGTAATGACCACACTCAGGACAAACATGGTGCGGCATCTTTGGCTGATGACATTGTGGACATTCAGAGGCCGTATATTGCTTAACTTTTTTATGATGCGCTCGTCTAGAATCGCGCTTTGCTCTGGATTTCTTTCTTTTTGGAACTGCCAACCAAAAAACCTCCTTTTACTCTTCCCTTTTTTCAAGTTCTTCTTTAATTCTTTTTAATTTTAAAAACCTTAAATCAATCTCATTTTTCGGACAATCACAATAATCATCATTTAAATTCTTACCGCACCTGGGACAAAGCCCTTTACAATTCTCATCACAAATAGATTTAATGGGTAAGCATAATAAAAATGATTGCTCAATTGCTGGTCTCAAATCTATTTTATTATTAATTATTTTAAAAGATTCTTCCACTTCTTTAAAAATGTTTGCCGGTAAAAAAACTTCATCGAGCAAAACCTCTTCTTCAATATCGAATATTCTTAAACAACGGCAACAAGTTAAACGTAATGTTCCGCTAACTTTCCCCCTCACAAACAACTGGTTGCCAATATTCTCAATTGAAAATTTAAAATGAACCGGGCTAGAAAAATTCAACTTTTCTTTGTTATGCAGTGGCCTAAATTCACAATTTTGTTCAAACGCTTTCTTCGCGCCCGAAACTCTAAGTATGTCAGATACATTAATAATTAATTCGCTCATATCACTCAAAATAAAACTTTGTTATTTTAACATAAACAAGCTATACATAAAAAAAGTTCTTGCAAATTTCTATTACAAGAACTTTTGTCTCATTAGCCGGTCAATAAAATTTAAGATTTGGGCTGTATTTTCCCTTGTAATCGATCCCTGCCTCTTTGAACTGCGGAAAGTAATTTACCAAGATTAACTTCCAAATTGGCAAGCATTTCATCTGCATAATCTTCGGCTCCCAAACGAATCTCCCTTTCTTTTTCTTTTGCATTGGCAACAATCTCGCTTGCTTGAGATTCGGCCATTTTAACGATTTCTTGTTCGGAAGCAATCGCGCTAGCATTTTCGCGAGCTTCTTCAATAATTCTATTTGCCTCTTTTTCGGCTTCATTTAACATCTCTTGCCTTTCTTTTACAATCCAACGAGCTTGCTTTAATTCGTCAGGTAAGGCAGAGCGCATTTCATCGATAATATCATATAATTTTTGCTCACTTAACATTATTGTATTACCAAAAGGAACTCTCTTTGCTGTAGCAATAACATCTTCAAATTTATCAACTAATGTCATTATATCCATCTACTTAATGTCCTCCTTTTTTGGCTTGGAAAACTTTTCTCAAACCTTCTCTAACCTCTGAAGTAACGAGTCCTTCCACGCATCCGCCAAACATTGCAATTTCTTTTACTGCGCTTGAACTTAGATACCCATACTGTGTGTTTGCTATCATAAACACCGTTTCAATACTTGGATCCAATTTTTGATTAAACTGAGTCATTTGGAACTCGTGCTCAAAATCTGAAACTGCCCTTAACCCTTTGATTATTGCCGAGGCCCCGTGTTTTTGCGCAAATTCAACCAGAAGCGTTTCAAACGACTCAACCTCAACATTATCTAGTTTTAAATCCTTCTCAACTGCCAACTGAATATATTTTACCCTTTCTTCTAACGAAAAAAGTGGTTTTTTGTCCATACTTTCAAAAACTCCCACAACAACTTTATCAAACAAACGTGCCGCTCTTCCAATTATATCAAGATGTCCGTTGGTTACCGGATCAAAGCTACCAGGACAAACAGCTATCTGCATTATTTTCCCTTCAAACTAATTCAAAAAAACTTACGCTTGTATCCCCATATATACGAGTAAACTTCAAATTTAAATTTACTTCAATTGCCACGGGAGACACTTTTGATGAGTGCTCCAAAATTACCAAACCATTATCGCTTAATACTCTTCTTGCCACAAGTTCTTTAAGTAAGGAGTCTAGCACACCGTAATTTATTTTATAAGGGGGATCAAAAAAAATCAAATCATATTGCCCATTCTTGTCGGTATAATTTACAAAAAAGTTATGCGCCGATTTTTTTAATACAACTGCTCTCTTATCCAAAGAAGTCTTAGCAAGATTTTTATAAATTATATCGATCGCTATTTGATTGTTTTCAACAAATACAGCCGTTTGGGCACCCCTACTTAAAGCCTCAATCCCGAAAGCTCCTGAACCAGCAAACAAATCAAGAACTTTTGCTTCAGGAATTTTATCTGCAATTATATTAAAAATTGACTCTTTTGCTCTGTCAGAGGTTGGCCTTGTTCCCAACCCTTTCGGCGATATTAACTTATGCCCTTTAGCAACACCAGCGATAACGCGCATTTTTTTGGCCTCAATTTTATAAAAACTACTAAATTAAAATTTAATCTTTGGCTAACTAAAAAATAACCAATCTAGGTTTTTGGAAAATTTTCTTTTAACTGCCCTCATTAGTGGTTTGTGAATCGATAATGCGAGTTCGGGATCTTTCTCGATTATAGCGAAAGCTTCTTCTCTGGCTTGAATAAGAACATCTATATCCCTCGTCAATTTGGCAAGCATAAGATCGGGAAGCCCCGACTGACGAGTACCAAAAAGTTGTCCTTCTCCCCTTATTTGTAAATCGGCCTCCGCCAGTTTAAAACCATCTTGTATATTTTTTATTGCCTTCATTCTTGCCCTGGATTCATCGGTAGAAAGGTCGGCAAAGAGTATGCAATAAGACTTATGTTCTCCGCGACCTATCCTGCCTCTCAGTTGATGAAGTTGTGAAAGACCAAATCGATCTGCATTTTCGATCAGCATAACTGAAGCGTTGGGAACATCGATACCAACTTCAATCACGGTTGTTGAGATTAGTATGTCAATTTTACCCGCGCGAAAATCTTTCATTATCTCTTCCTTGTTTGCGGTCTTGATTTTCCCATGAATAACCTCCACCGCAAAGTCGGGAAATATTTCTTTTTTTAAACGCACGACTTCATCCATAACGGCCTTTGCTTCAAGCTTATCCGACTCTTCAATCAAAGGACATACAACATAGGCTTGCCTTCCATTTTTTATTTCGTCTCTAATTTTTTCATATGCTCTCTTTCGATGCCGATTATCGCAAACAAAGGTTTCAACATAATCAGACAAATCCCGCCCTCCTGGTCGTTCTTTTATTACTGACACATCAAGATCGCCATATAAGGTTAGAGATAACGTTCTCGGTATAGGAGTTGCAGTCATTATTAAAAAATCTGGACAAACACCCTTCTCCTTCAACCTTACCCTTTGCTCAACTCCAAAACGATGCTGTTCATCAACAACAACCAATCCCAAATTATTAAACTCAACCCCTTCTTGGATTAATGCATGAGTGCCGACGACAACATCAATATTTCCCTTTTTTATTTCATCTTGAAGTTCTTTTTTTCTCTTAGAAGTCAAGCTGCCAGTTAAATTTACAGAGACCATTTTAAGCTTATCCAAAATTTCTTTTATCTTACAAAAGTGCTGATTTGCAAGAACCTCCGTTGGCGCCATAATCGCACCCTGATAACCACTTTTTACACTTGCAAATAATGCTGCTAAAGCTACAATAGTTTTTCCCGAACCAACCTCACCCTGTAATAAACGATTCATGGGTAGCGGGCTGACCATATCCTTGCAGATTTCCTCAATTGCCCTTATTTGGTCTTTGGTTAATTTAAAGGGAAGCAGATTGAGAAAAGAAGCGATCTCTTCTTTTCTGATGATATGCTTTATCCCTGTTGCGCTTTGTTCAAACCTCTTCTTTTTAAAAGCTAAAGCCAACTGCATTAAAAAGAGTTCATCAAAAAGCAACCGCTTCCTGGCTAAATTTAAAGTATTTTTCGTTGAGGGAAAATGTATTTCTTTCAAACTAAAACACAAACTGGGGATCTTTAATTTTTTTCTCATTTCGATGGGCATATAATCGGAAATATTTATAAATTTATCTAGCAAGTTTTTAATTACCTTTCTAATCAAGGTGGGTGATAAATCTTGAGTTGCTGGATGTATCGGAATTATCCGGCCAGTATGGACTCCTTTTTGCCAACCATCTTCACCGACAGAAGAATCTGGTTCATTTAAAATATCGTACAATGGATTTTGAATTTGTATCAGCCCATACTTATAAGTAACTTTACCGCTGAAAGCAACTTGCATTCCTTCTCTTAATTTTTTGACAACATAATCCTGATTAAACCAAGTCCCGTAAAGGTAACCCGTGTCATCAAAAATTCCCACACTTAAAACCCTTGTTCCCTTTTGACCCTTATATTTTTTTATATCCACAACTTTGCCAAATACAGTAACCTCCTCACCTTCCTTAATCTGAGATATCTTTTTTATCTCAGCAAAATTCAAATATCGATGAGGAAAATGGTAGAGAAGATTCTCAAATGTATCTATTCCCAACCGCCTAAATCGCTTACCCATAATGCTTCCAACGTGTTTTGCCGATTCGATTGGCTGATCGAGAAAAGCGTCGATCTTTATAGAATCAAATTTTGGAAGGCTGTCGAAACGCTTTGAGATATTAGCTTCTTCGTTGGCTGAATAAGAGCTTGAACAAACAAAATCGTAATTTATGCTCTGAAGATATTCCGCAAAACCACCTATTACCGAGATGTTGTTCATCCCTAGTTTTTTTTCAAGCTCAATTGCTCTTTTCTCGTCAACCATAAAGATTATTCCTGATAATAAACCACTGCCATGGCTCCGGGCCCGGTATAAGTTCCAATCACAGAACCAATTTCTCCCTCAACCAACCATGTCGGCTTAAGTTCCGCTTCTGCAAAAACTATTTTTAAATATGAAAGATTGTCGGGTGCATTGCCATGCGCGAGAACCAAATAATAGGGCCTGCTCTGATTTATGTTTTTCTTAACGATGGAAACAATTTCTTGAATAGCTTTCTTGGTTCCTTTAACTTTTTTTAATGGGGCCACCACTCCATCCTCAAGGGTAAGAATTGGTTTAACATTTAACAAGCTTCCGACCAAGGCCTGTGCCTTCCCTATGCGGCCACCTAATTGTAGATACTTTAAAGTATCTACAATAAATAAAATCTTTGTCTTTTCACTCGCTTTTTCCACAACCTGAATAATCTCCTTAGCCGTTTTCCCCTCATCGCGTGCCTTAACGGCTAAATCTACCAGAACACCTGTTGCCAAAGAAGCTAACTTGCCATCAATTATGGTTACGGGAATATCAACATTTTCACTGGCTATCTGAGCTGATTGAATAGTACCGCTCAATTTTGATGAAAGATGTATCGAAATTATATGAGAACATTTCTCAGAAAGCCTTTTATAAACTTCTTCGAATTCAGCAACGGTCGGCTGCGAAGTCTTGGAAAGAACATTGGAAGCCATCAGTTTTTGATAAAACTCTTTTGGTTTAATATCGATCCAGTCTTTGAACATTTCATTTTCGAAGCGAACAGTTAAAGGAACCATGCTAACATCATGCTTTTCGTAATAAGATAGTTCAAAATCAGCGGTACTATCGGTCACAATTGCAACTTTTTCCATCTTTTTACCTCCACTTACACTTTGATTATCAGTTTTTAGCCATTATTTGTTCTTAATTTAAAACTCCGAGCGGTTAAGATAATTTATTAGTTTGCTGATTTCCATGCCCCATACCTTCTACCCAAAATTTTTCACCTTTAATTTTAAACTTCTCCCTTTCGACCATCAGCCAATTAATATACCACTATATTTTAACCAGAGATTGCCACGCTCCACTCGCAATGACCTTCCCCTTTCTTTACACATTACCCTTATATGTGCTATAAGCCCCGCCAGAGGCGGGCATGCATCAGCTATTTGCCGTATGTCATTTTATTCGACCCCAATGATTAGGGGGTAAAGAGCTTGTCCTCCCTCATGAACTTCTACCTCAACACCAGGATAATTTTTTTCAATAATTTTCTGCAATTCGTCTAAATCCTTTTCATCAACTTCTTCGCCAGATAAAAGAGTCACAACTTCGGTTTCATCGCCAATCATTTTATTTAATAAATCGGCGGCTGTTTTAATAAATGATTTTCCAGAAACACCAATCTTATAATTGATAAGTCCGATAAAATCACCCTTTTTTATCTTGCCAATCGGGGTCTCGGAATCTCTAACAGCTTTAGTAATCTCACCAGTTTTCACGCTAGACAGAGAGTCCGTCATATTTTCAATATTTGAGAGAAAAGATTCATCCTCATTGTAAGCCAAAAGGGCTGCAAACGTCTCAGGAATCGACTTGGTTGGCACGACACCGACTTCCTTATCTGTCAGTTCTCTCACCCGCTGAGCAGCCAAAATTATATTCTTATTATTGGGAAGAATGATCGTTTTTGATGCACCCGTATCCTCAACTATCTTTAGAATATCGGAAGCGCTTGGGTTCATTGTTTGACCACCATTTACAATCCCTTGAACACCCAAGCTTACAAGTATCTTCTTAATTCCAGCGCCATTAGCAACTGCGACAAGACCGATTCCACCTATATCCTGAGCCAGTTGCCTTACCTTTTGTTCGCTTTCATTTTGCATATTATTAATTTTAATCTCGGATATAGAGCCCCTATCGGTGGCCATTTCCAGCACTTTGCCTGGCTCATTGGTGTGTATGTGAACATGAGTAAGGGTTTCTGAACCCACAACCAAAATGGAGTCACCAAGGGAGTCAAGCTGTTCTTCAAATTTCGATATATCAATACCGTCGCTTATTAAAATAAATTCAGTACAGTACCGATATTCTAATGAAATATCTTCGGCAAGTTGCAAAACAGGTGCATTGTAATCGTTCAATTCCTCGCTTTCAACTTCACCTCTCATGAAAGATAATGCTCCGCTCATCATAATAGCTAAACCCCAGCCGCCCGCATCCACCACTCCCGCTTCTTTTAGAACTGGCAATAGCTCCGGTGTTCGTATAACGGACTTCTTTGCCTCGTTTAATATATACTCTAAAAATACATCCAGTTCGGTTTCTTTATCAAAATTATTTGATGCCGCCGCCGCATCCTTGATGACGGTAAGCATCGTTCCTTCTACGGGTTTTCTGATGGCCCTATAAGCAACCCGCGCACCATTCTCAAGAGCTTCTTTAAGATACGTAGATGTTATGAACTCTTTCGAAGACAAAACCTCACAGATACCTTTAATTATTTGAGAAAGTATTACACCCGAATTACCGCGACCACCCATAAGCGAACCGTGTACAAGCGCCTTGCAAACGTCTTCCAAGGTATCGGATTTAGATTTTCTTAACTCATCATCAACAGCTTTCATGGTTAAAACCATATTTGTTCCCGTATCTCCATCGGGAACTGGGTAAACATTAAGCATGTCTATCTCTTCTTGGTGTTTTTTAAGAGCATCCAAAGCGGCTTTTATTAGATTAGGGAGGTCTTTTGCTGTAAGCTTAAGCATAAACAATAACTCTTTTCGTAGATTATTTTCTTATCTTAACCCCTTGAATGTGCACATCAACATTGCTCACTTTTAATCTAGCGTATTTCTCGATTTCATGTTTAACACGCCCAGCAAGATTTCGAACAACTTCGCTTAAATTTGTCCCATACTCGATTATCACATACAAACCAACCTCAACTGTGCCATCTTCTAAAATATCTATCTTTATACCCTTTTTTAGCTTATCCCGAGTCAGTAGCTGAGCAACTCCAGCCTTGGTGTTGGGGCTAGCCATACCAACGACGCCATAACTTTCAAATGCGGCATATCCCGCCAGATCCGCTATGACATCGTTTGCAACGTTAATTTTACCAGCACTTTCTTTATCTTTGGGCATCTAAACCTCCTGTTGTAAAAAATGCATAAAACTTATGCGGATTATAACACAAAAAAATGAGGTTCTCCTTGCAAAAGGTCTTTCATAATGTTAACATTTGTCAAGCAAAAAAGATAAATTGAAATAGGAGCGTTTTTATATGTCAAGTAAATGTGAAGTCTGCGGGAAGGGTCCGCAATTTGGGAAAAATGTAAGTCACTCACATAAGAAAACACTGAAGACTTGGAAAGCAAACATTCAAAACAAAAGAGTAGTAGTAGACGGAAAAACAAAAAGAACCAATGTTTGCACCAGATGCGTCAAATCCAACAAAGTAGCTAAAGTCTAAGATTGTACGCTGGCAAAATACTTAACATTCCTTGTGTTTCTAAATTTTTCTCTAATTAACCCCACAAACACAGATACAATTTCAGGGTCAAATTGTTTGCCTGAATTTTTTAATAATTCCTGAATTGCTTCTTCAACACTTAGGGCTTTGCGATAGGGTCGCTTAGAAGTCATCGCATCAAAAGAATCTGCAACAGCTAAAATTCTGGAACCAAACGGTATATTTTCTCCCTTAAGGCCAGCCAAATAACCATTCCCATCATACCTTTCGTGGTGATGAAGAATTAATGGCACAACTTCCTTTAGTTTTGGAATGCTGCCGATGATTTGAGTAGCTATCCTCGGATGTTTTTTAACCAACTCATACTCCTCGTCATTTAAATTTGTAGATTTGTTTAAAATTGCTTCTCTTACTCCAATTTTTCCAATGTCATGTAAGAGCGCGGCCGTATGTAGGGCTCCTGTTTCCTCTCCTGTTAGTTTCATTTTTTTGGCGATCTCTATTGAATATTTCGCTACATTATCAGAATGACCCCTTGTATAAGAATCTTTTGCTTCAATTGTCTCCGCAAACGCTTTAACCGTTTCCATATAAAATATTTCCAGCTGGTCAAAGAGTTGAGCATTATGTATTGATACAGCGGCTTGCGTGGCAAGAGTGGAAAGAAATCTAAGATCGTCATAAGAAAACTTCCGTTGAGATCGTGATCCGATATTTATTACGCCTATAATATCATCCTTTATTTTAAGTGGCACCGAAAGAGCTGAGCAAATATCATCTCTGCCTTTAAGATGTTTAAAACGGGGATCCTTTGAAAGGTCACCCAAAAGCAACGGCTCTCCCTTCATAGCAACCCAACCAGCAACGCTCTCTCCTTGCTTTAAACTAGTTACTCCTTTCGTTTCTTTGTTTATTCCTTTAGCTGCGTTAATCTTTAAGGTGTTTGTATTTTTGTCCAGCAACATGATCGAACCCGTATCGGCCTCCATTGTATTTAAACAACATTCCAACATAAAATTGAGCAATTTTTCCAAATCCAATGTTGAAGCAAATGCTTTGCCCACTTCATATAGAATAGTAAACTCCGCTGCTTTTTGTTGTGTCCCTTTATACAATTCAGCGTTTTGGATAGAAACTGCAACCTGTTCAACAACTGATTGAAGCAAATTTGCATCTTTTTGAGAGAACGCATCATGAGATGACATATTATGCAAGATTATTACCCCTCTTACGCAGCCGCCAAATACTATGGGGGCTTCTATAACTGAAGCCGATTTTGAGTCCTCGGGATTTTCTAATATTTGAGACAAACAATGCCGGTGTTCATTTATTTTTGAGCCTAAGAAAACACTGGCTTCCTTTGATTGGAAAAGATATTTTATATGAGGATCTGTGGATTCCACCACACGCCCCTTCATCTCTTTAGAATATCCATAAACCGAGCCGATCTTCACAGTATTTCCCTGATCGCCTTTGAAAAGAATGAGTCCTCTTTCGGTTCCTTTTATAATGTCACAAGAAAATTTCAAAATTTCATCTAAAAGTTTTTCTAAGTCTAAGGTTGATAAAATCGAACCGCTGATTTTTTGAAAAAATAAATAATCATCCAAACAACCTTCCGCTTTTTCTTTTCTTTTCTTTTCAATTTCAGTATAAAATCCTGAAACCAAGGCAACAGTAAGAAAAACAATTGAACGCACGATTAAACCCTCAGTAGCAACTTCAGATGAGAAAATTTTAGAAAATAAAGTCAGATTGAAAGGAACGTAGAGTGTACTTGCCAGAATCGCTACAATTAAGCTCACCCTTAATCCGCAATAAAATGCAGCGACTATTATGGGTATGTAGTAAAGATGAGAGTAGTACGTTGGTTTACCTTCTCTAATATAAATAAGAAACGTGATGATCGCCAAAGAAAAAAATATGCCTAAAATGATAGGCAACTTATCTTTTTTCATCTATATACCCCTTTGCACGATTTAACAATGCATATTTTATATCGACACCATACAGAAAAACTTTATAGTTAAAGTTGAGAAATAAATGATGGGAGTGTTTGAAAAGAGTTTTTACCAAAACAAATTGCGCCGGCGATCCTATCGCCAACATATTTCTTGGCAAATTCTGCCGCTTCTGGCACATCTTGTCCCAAGGCTAGCTGAGAAGCAAGCGCAGTGGAAAAAATACAACCGGTTCCCCTAACATCTTTGTTTATTTTTTTATCAGAAAATTTATACTCAACAATTCCGTCAAACAAAAAATCTATACACTCACCACCCGGAAGGTGCCCGCCTTTAATTAATACCCATTCCGAGCCAAACATTTTTATTTCCTTCGCGGCCTTTTTTACATCGTTAAAATCTTTTATTGGAAACCCCGCAAGTCTTTCCGCTTCAGGAATATTTGGAGTAATGATACGGGCTTTAGCAAACAAACGAACCTTTGTAAGCGAAATTGCAGAAGCGCTCAAAAAAGTTGTCCCGCTAGAAGATCGAAAAACAGGATCTATAACAAAATTTTTTACTTCTATTTCATCGACAATATTTGAAATTACCTCCACTGATTCTCTCGAAGCAAGCATCCCCGTTTTTATGGCATCAACATTTGTATCTGCAAAAACAGCTTCCAGTTGTTTGGAAATTATTTCCTTAGACAACTTTTCTATGCTTGATACACCAGAACTATTCTGAGCAATTACTGCCGTTAAAACGCTATATGGAAAAACCCCCAGATCAGCAGCGGTAAATCTATCTACTTGAATACCGGCGCCACCGCTGGGATCCGATCCGCCGATCACCAACAATTTCTTTATTTCCAATTAAAACACCCCTTTTTAAAATGCTCGTACCCTTCCAGCAATGGTTCCTTTGAACCCTCTTTGGTTAAAAGATATATTCCTTCTTCTTTCTCCAAGACTTCTCCGATCAACTTAACCGTGGTCCCCGTTTTAGATTCTATGCATCGAATGATCTCTTCTGCGTCTTCGGGAGAGACGGTCAAAACAATTTCATAATCTTCGCCGCCATAAAGAGCAAAATCCTTGGGCGCTTTTTTAGCAATACTTGCAACTTCTTCAACAGTCTCAGGAATAGGTAAACTTTTTTCATAAATTGCGGCTCCTACTTTGCTGGCATCGCAAATGTGCCTTATCTCCCCAGCAAGACCATCGCTTACGTCTTCGATTGCATGCGCCCCACAAGTTTTGGCAATCCTGGCTTCTTTTAATCGAGGGGTGGGTTCCAAAAGAGCACTTATCAGATTATTATCCGTAATTGCCGATTTATAACTTAATAAAAAAAGTCCTGCAGATGAGGCGCCAAGACTACCCGTTACTAAAATTTTATCTCCCACTTTTGCATCACTTCTTTTTGTCGCAAAATTAGATTCGACTTTACCCACCATGGCAACGTTGATTATCAAAGAATGTGGGGACAGAGCCGTATCGCCACCGACTATCGAAAAATTATATTCTTTGGCAACGTTCAACATTCCCCTGTAAATTTCTTCGATGAATTCAACCTCGGTTTTGGGCATAACACCCATTGAAATTAATGCATAAGCGGGCATGGCTGACATTGCGGCAATATCGCTGATATTGACCAACATTGATTTCCGTCCCAGCTGATATGCCGAAATTTTGGTGAGTTCAAAATGGACTCCTTCAATTAAAATATCTGTTGTTAAAACGGTGTTGTAATCCGAAGGGATATTGACAACTGCGGCATCATCTCCAATGGGAACAATTATATCTTTATTTTGAACCCCAGCTAAATTGGAGATTTTTTTTATCAATTCAATTTCACCAATATCTTCGATATACATTCCTTTACCCTTTACCCATTTTCCTTGTTTTAGCTTTTCCCAGATATTCATCAACCAACTTTAAAGCACAAAAATCCCCGCACATCGTGCAAACATCTTTGCCTTCCTTCTTTCTCTCTTCGTAAGCATTTCTTGCTTTTTCTGGATCAATTGCTAACTTTAGCGCATTTTCCCAATCTAAACGACGTCTGGCTTTCGTCATCCTTAAATCCCAATCTTTTGCTCCTGGGAGCCCTTTAGCAATATCTGCAACATGAGCTGCTATTTTTGAAACGATGACTCCTTCTTTGACATCGTTTGCGGTTGGCAAACCAAGATGCTCACGCGAAGTCACATAGCATAGAAAATCTGCTCCCACCGAAGCTGCAAAAGCGCCGCCTATTGCTGATACAATATGGTCATATCCCGGGGCAACATCGGTCACGATGGGGCCGAGTACATAAAAAGGAGCATCTTTACAGATTTCTTTCTCCAACCTTATGTTTGTTTCAATTTGATTGAGCGGTACATGTCCCGGACCCTCCACCATCACTTGAACTTCCGCTTCTCTCGCTCTATCAACCAGCTCGCCAAGCGTCAAGAGTTCTTGAATTTGCGCACAGTCTGTAGCATCAGCTATACAACCCGGACGCATTCCATCGCCAAGACTTAAAGTAACATCATATTTTTTTGCGATGGAAAGGAGTTCATCAAATTCTTCATAAAGAGGATTCTCTTTATTATTATGCAATATCCATCCCATCATAAAAGCGCCCCCGCGACTTACCACATCCATCTCGCGGCCTTCTTCGTTTAAGACACTTATTGCCTTACGAGTAACCCCGCAATGAACCGTTATAAAATCTACTCCATCTACCACTTGTTCTCTAATAACTTCGAAGATATGGTCTTTCGTCATATCAACAATATTCCCGTACTTTGATTTTGCATCTATTGCCGCTTGATAAATCGGAACTGTTCCGATTGGAACGGACGATCTTTTAATAATCTCTTTGCGAATCTTGTTTAAATCACCACCCGTGCTGAGATCCATAACGGTATCGGCCTTTGCTTCAATTGCAACTTCCAATTTTTTAAGTTCTTCTTTAAACAAAGGGTACTCTTCTGATGTGCCTATGTTTGCATTAACTTTTGTTGTAAGACCTTCTCCGATTCCTACCGGTTTAACATGTGGGCGATTAATGTTTTTGGGTATAACCACCTTTCCGCAAACAATTTTCTCCAGTATTGACTCAACCTTGCAAGCCTCATCTCTTGCAATGGCTTTTATTTCGTCAGGAACTTCTCCTGCTTTAATTCTCGTAATTAAAGTCATTTAACCCACTCCCAACTTTTCAAAAGCAATCTGAGCCGCTTTTTCTCCAGACAACATCATTCCACCGAAGACTGGTCCCATTCTGTGCCCCCCGGCTACCGCGTTAGCAGCCATACCCGCAACTATAAGCCCGGGATAAACTTCCTTCGTTGTATCTAAAAGCACTCTTTCACCCACATCAGCCCACATGGGTTTTTCGCCCTTAACATTAAACTTTGCTTCGGGGATTTTTCTTTCAACCACCCGACAAACTTCGGCATCATGACCAGTGCCATCTATTACAACCTTAGCGGAGATTGACAGGGGATCAACGTGCAATCCCGCCATGTCAACAGGAGTCCAATTTATCACCAATCCCATAACTGCATCATCATCCCGTATCATTACATCTTCAACGCTCATCAAATTAAATACTTGAACACCTGCATCACAAGCCTCACTAATAAGCTTGCCTACAGATTCAATTGAATTTGCAACGTAATAACCGGGCTCATATTCAGCATATTTTATTCCAAAATCATCAAGAATCCTACATGCCTCAGATTGCACAACGATACGGGGAAACATCATACCGCCTCCCCACATTCCTCCACCCAAAGACAGTTTTTTCTCAAAAAGCGCGGTTTTTACACCCTTTCGAGCCAAATAGGTTGAAGCGATCAGGTTTGCTGGTCCCCCTCCCACCAGCGCGGCATCCACCTCGGAATATTCAATAAAAACTTTTAAAAATTCTTTTACAATCGCTTTTGTAATTGTAACTTCATTTAGACTCACAATTTGACCTCCTTGACCTCTTTATTTTTTCGAATAAGACATGGCTTTCTTCTTTCATGTCTGGAGCAACGGCCACCGCAGAGATAATTGCCACACCATCCGCGCCTGCTTCCATCACCGATTGAATGTTATCGCTTGATATGCCACCGATAGCCACAACCGGGATATCAACATAATTTTTAATATCGATAAGACCATCAATTCCAATTGGCTTACGTGCATTTTTCTTCGTAATGGTGGGAAAAATCGGACCAACACCAATATAGTCTGCACCATCACTTTCGGCTTTTAACGCATCTTTAACATTCCCACAAGAAGCGCCAATTATAGCACTGCGACCCAGTATCCGTCGGGCTACTTTTACGGGCATATCCTCCTTGCCTAAGTGGACTCCTTCCGCTCCAACCGCTTGAGCGATGTCCAGTCGATCATTTATAATTAAAGGAACATTTGCCGCCCTTGTTCTTCTGTGAAGCTCACGAGCGATTTTAAATAACTCCACGGTGTTTTTATTTTTTTCTCTAAACTGAATAACCGTTGCGCCCCCTTCTATTGCCGCTTCAACAACATCAAGATGGCTTCTTTTAAAATCCAATGCCTCCGAAGTGATCACATAAAAAGAAAAATTCATAAAAACCTCACAAAAAAATCCGCCAAACAGCGGACAGGATTTATGATATCTTGCATCCCTACGCTGGCATTATCCAGACAGGTTTTAAGGGTCTTCCCCGCCGCCTCTGACGGTGAACTCTCAGCTAAAAGCTCCCCTTGCATCCATATTTGATTATAACTTCATATTACTGCCACTTCCGAAAAACGTCAAACTAAGATAACACCCATTTATTCTATACTTCTTAAAATCGGATATGGATTTACGGCTCTCCCGCCGCCCGGATGAACTTCGAAATGTAGGTGGCATGCGCCTCCTCTTGCGTTACCCGTATCGCCAACAGAACCTATAATCTGACCTGCCTCAACATGACCGCCAGAAACAGCAAATCCGTTCAGGTGCATATAATAAAAATTATCGCCGGTGTCGCCGTGTAAATATATCGTCATCCCGCCATTTCGGCTGCCACTTGTCTTTACTATTCCACTTACACAAGCATAACAAGGAGTCCCTCTGGTTGCAAAAATGTCGCAACCCTGATGCCGATGCCCTTTTCGAGGAGCCAACCAACTATCGCTGTACGCATAGGGCCTGGCCACAGGAAAACAGCTCATTCTAACCCCTTTAATTGTGCGAGAAGAAACCCGTGGTGCATTTCGTAGATCCTTCTCAATATTGGAAAGTAATCCTTTGGTCTCCTTAAATTTTTTATCCAGCTCTTTTTGTTTCTTACTCAACCTTTTTAATAACGCCTTTTGTTGAGACCGCCTTAACTCTAATTCTTCTTTCTCTTGTTGAAGTTCTATTTTTAAATTTCTCGTTTCATCAATGATTTTCGCATCCCAGGCGCCAATTCGCTCATACAAATAAAAACGCGTTAAAAAATCATTAAAATCGACCGATTCCATAAAAACCTGTAAAAAGCTTAGTTCTTCTTGTGTGTAAATGGCTTTCAATCGAGAATTTAAGACATTTTTTTTTGTTTCAAACTCTTTCTCGGTGGTTACAAGACGCGCTTTTGTTTTATCTTCAGCAGAAACGGTTTCAATGTACTCACCATAAGCCGAATCATATTCTCTTGCTGCCTTATTAAGCTGAATTTGAAGATTGTTTATTTGACTCTTAGCATCTTTAGCTTGTTTTTGTTTAGAAGAAGGCGCGCAAAGACCATAAGCTGAAAACACCAATAACAAAATTATCGAAAAACTTAAAACAAAAAAAACCTTTAGTTTTCGGATTCCCATCGCCCCCGAAATGCTCAAATTATTTTAATTTTATTACAATTAAACCGCCTAAGCAATGTTGCTTATTTTTTGAAAAAATATATTCTTTTTAAAAATTTTTTTTGATATACTTCTTCCAGCAAAACCACCACTAAAGGGAGACAAGATGATAATTAATTTAGCCATGAACATGATTGGAGGCCTGGGGCTATTTATTTACGGAATACAAGAAATGGGAGATGGCCTACAAAAAATTGCTGGCGACAGGATGCGGAAAGTGTTGGAGGTTTTAACCACCAAACCTTGGAGGGGCGCCATGGTTGGAGCGGGCGTAACTGCCCTCATACAAAGCAGCAGCGCAACAACGGTGATGTTGGTTGGTTTTGTCAACGCGGGGCTTATGAACCTTCAGCAAGCGATCGGCGTAATCATGGGAGCAAACATAGGAACGACAATAACTGGGCAGATGGTTGCCTTTCACATAGATAAGTATGCGTTGCCCGCAATCGGAATAGGATTTGCCATAACCTTCCTTAGTAAAAGAAAACTTTATAAATTCTTTGGGCAAACGTTGCTTGGGTTTGGGATACTCTTCCTCGGCATTTCTCTAATGAAAGATGCCGTAACTCCCCTGAAAGAAAGCAAAGCTTTGATTGATGTTTTGATCACTTTTGGTCAAAAACCACTTTTGGGCGTACTCGTGGGTATGCTATTTACCGCTGTGATACAAAGCAGCAGCGCCACCATGGGTCTCGTTATTGCTTCAGCAACCGCGGGTTTGCTTAACATAAATTCAGCCATTCCAATTGTTTTGGGTGCGGAGATTGGCACGTGTATAACCGCAATGTTGGCAAGCATCGGAACATCCATTGCCGCCCGCCGCTCAGCCATGGCCCACTTAATGTTCAATGTGCTTGGAACCATAATATTTTTGACCATTTTACCGTTCATTATTAAAGCCGCGACTTTCACCTCTACAAACATTGCGAGACAAATTGCAAATGCCCAAACCTCGTTGAATATAATTTGCACCATCATAGGGTTGCCTTTGGTCGGTTTGTTCGCAAAAGCAGTTACCTTTTTAGTGCCGGGAGAAGAAGTTATCATCCAAAGAGGACCTATTTACTTGGATCCGAATATCACGGGCACGCCATCCGTCGCCTTTGGCCAGGCAACCAAGGAAATTGCCAGAATGGCCCGCTTGACCGTGGAGATGCTGGATTATGATAAAGAAATGATATTTAACCAAAACAACAAAGTAAAAAAACAGGTAGAACAGCGCGAAGAGGCCGTCGATAACCTCGCAGGAGAAATAACTAAATATTTAACCAAGATTTCACAGCAATCGATGAGTCCCGAGCAGTCAAGGAGACTTACCATTCTTATGCATGTTGTAAATGACGTCGAAAGAGCCGGAGACCACGCCGAAAACATAATGAAGATAAGCGTAGAGAAAAATGATGAAAAGATACCTTTTTCAAAACACGCCGAAAAAGAACTGGAAATGTTATATACCGACGTCAAAATGATGTATAGCAACATTATATATGCTTTTGAAAACGACGATGTAGAGATGGTAAAAAAATATCAGGAGCTCGAAGACAAAATTGATGAAATAGCACGAAGCGCTCGTTTCGAACACATAAGTAGATTGAAAGAAGGTGTCTGTCTCTCCGCAGCCGGAATAATGTTTCTTGACATTATAAATCACTTTGAAAGAATCGGAGACCTTGCAAATAATCTCGGATATGCAACGCAAGGAGAGATAACAAAACTTTAATTTGTTAAAAATCAGCCAAGATACACTTCTTGCTTAAGTACCCCAATATAAGGCAGATTGCGATATTTTTGGTCATAATCTAAACCATATCCAACCACAAAAACATCGGGGACATCAAAACCTTTGTAGCTTATAGGAATATCTATTAGGCGACGAACTGCTTTATCCAGAAGAGTACACACTTTTAAGCTCGCAGGTTGCCTCGCTTTTAAATTTTTCATTAAATAGTTTAACGTCAGACCCGTATCAATTATATCCTCTACAACTAGCACGTCCTTGCCCTCGATGCTTTCTTCTAAATCTTTGATTAATTTTACGGCACCCGTTGTTTCGGTTGATGGACCATAACTAGAAATGGCCATAAAGTCAATTGAAGTGTGTATGTCTATGCTCACCATGAGGTTTGCAAGAAATACCACCCCGCCTTTTAATATGTTAATTAATAAGAGATCTTTGCCTTCATAATCACGGCTTATCTCCTTGCCTAAAAATCTTACTCTGTCTTCGATTTCCTCTTTGGAAAACAAAACCCTCTCAACGCCATCGTGTAAACCACTTTTCAATCGTGTTCCTCCAAACAAAAAAAATGTAAAATGAATTTTAACACATTTGTCAGATATTTCTTTAATAATAATGCAAGATCAATTTTTAACTTTTTCGTGATATTGCAATCCGTATTTTATCAACAAATTCTTAAAATCTTTTTGATACAAAACCTTTATCTTGATGTCCGGGTATATTTCTCTCAGTCGTCGAACCTTTTTGTTCTTTTTGGTAACCAGTCTTTGATTTAACGTTGTTAGCTCAATATACAAATCGAAATCGGGGAGATAAAAGTCGGGAGCGAAACTCTTAACAATATTTTCTTTTTTGTCCCATTCGATAGGAAAAGTTGTTGGCTCATAAAGCCACCTAATATGATAAAAATCGAGGATCCTTGCACAAATTCTCTCACTTGGGTGAGCAAAGTTTACTTCATCCGCTTTTTGAAATTTTTGGTTTTCTAGACTTTTGGAAAATTTTAAATTATCCACCATATAACTTAATCTCCTATGTTATTATTTTATAACAAGTTAATAAAATTTTCTTATAAAATAATTTTTAATCAAGACTGGCGGGAGAAAACATGATTTTGGACAAGTGTGTTTTGCACTCAATTTTAGCAATCTTAAGCCAAATTGGTCTATTTTTATCAGGACTTGGCGGTGGAACCTATCTCTTAATTAAAAAAGGGGGGTTGAATTCTGAATCAAAAATTTTTCTTGCAAAGAATCAACACAAATTCAACCTTATATGCTTAATAATCAGCTTTGTTTTTCTAACAGCTGCGCTCGTTGTTGGATTTTTGCAAGCCAAAAAGTTATGGGATGTTTATTGGGGATGGGATGTCAAGCAAATTGGCTCAATAATTCTATGGTTATATTATTTTACAGCCATTCTCGTAATTGGTTGGCATGGATTCTTTAAAACTAAAAAAACCGCTTACATCGTCTCTTTGTTTGCGTTGAGTGGC
>DSBK01000103.1 GCA_011046085.1 Actinomycetota bacterium | reverse complement strand
GTTATTCTTTTTGAAAGTAAAATATTTCCCAAGTCCATAAATGTAGCTTTTTATGGTTTTATGGCTATAGTTACGGATTTTTAGTTCTCTCTCGGTTTGTTCAAGTTGTTTTTGCATATTCATTTGATCATCGATAGAATGTAAGTGATTTTAAATTGAGCAGACATTAGCCCAGATTCGCATAACATACAATATTAGTGTGAAATTGTGAAAACAATTCGCCTAAAAACGAGTTATATGAAATTCCGAACCCCGTGTTTAAGAGAAAAAGATTATGCTAAATTGGAGGTTAAACAACATGAACAAAAAAACAATTTCAATCATTATAGGAATCATTCTTGTATTTGGAATTACTGGAGGGGTTTGGTGGCGCTCTCTCTCACCAGTCTATCTTGAACCTCCCACTTTAGATTATCAAGATTCTCCTTTTGGGATTCATCCGGCTACGGTTGTGCCACCAGCCAAATACGAAATCAGCAACCCACATGATTACGCCATTGATATAGGAATTAAACGGGACAGAGGGTTATCTTTCATCTGGACGCTTACTCAACCAGATCTTACAAAAGAAGAATATGAATGGGAGCGCTACGACCAAGTTGTAAAAGATGCCCCTGATTCTATCCGAATTATGGCAAATATTTATATCGGTAGCCCAAGAGCGGATGTAAAATACTACGAATATGCTAAAAAAACAAGCTTCCTTTCTAAAGATGAGGAGGCCTATAAGCGATTTGTCAGGTCGGCTGTTGAAAGATATGATGGTGATGGTATAGATGATATAGTTGGTTTACGGGTACCCATTAAGTATTGGCAGCTGGATAATGAACCGCCACACGGGTTAGAAGACTATGCGAAATTTCTAAAAATCACCTATTTGGCCACAAAAGAGGCAGATCCGGAAGCAAAAGTTATTATAGGTGGAGTACCGGGCCTAGGCACACCAAGTTCTATTTCAGATTATGCATAAAGGTTTAGCTCCCACTATCTTCCAATACTGGATGAATTGGCGAAATTAAACGGAAAATATTTCGATATTTTTGATTTTCATTGGTATGGAAACGCAACTGGCGATTATCTAAAAGTTCGGGACATCTATGAATATATTAAACAAAAAATTGATGAGAGAGACCTTTCTCCCACTGAAGGTTACTGGATAACCGAGATGGGAGGAACTTATAGCGGAGATCCTCTTCCGTTAAAGTTTGAGAATGGTTATGATCCACCATTTCAGACTGAAAAGCAACAGGCAATAGATTTGGTGAAAAGATATGTTTATTCTCTTTCTATTGGAGTGGAAAAAGTTTTTATGGCATTTGGTCTTAAAGAGGGCTTCAAATATGATGAGGGATATTTTGATTTCACGGGGTTTATTTATGATGGAAAATATGAATACGATAAAGGTAAGGGGGTCAAAAAGCTCTCTTACTACACTTACAAACTTATGACAGAAAAATTAGAGGACTCTGACTGGGATAATATTGAAACAGTGATTGATGGAACAGATAATGTTTATGCCTACAAATTCACTAATCAAGGCAAACCAGTCTGGGTTGTTTGGTGGGATTATTTTGATGATAGTGGCAGCAGTAAAACAATCACATTAAATGTTGGCAATATCAATTCAGCCAAAATCACAGAAGCAGTGCCTAATGCAGATTCCGGAGCAGAGATAGATGAAAATGACTATCCAAATTTCTTTAAAACAGAGACCAAAATAGTTAGCGGCGGAAATGTTACAATAACTTTAGGGGGAAGCCTCGTATTTATAGAGGGGAAATAATGAAAAATTTCGGCGGGGTTCGGAACTCTGCGGTTGCTTTGCAACCTTACCCTTCGGGACGTTTAAAACAGAAGGATATAAAAAGTAAAACTTTGTAGGAGGATCACATGACTCAATATCAATACCAAGAAACAACAAAAGAAGATTGGATAATGACAATTATTTATATTGCTGCATTCGTTGCCATTATAATAATCGGAGCAATATTTTTATTACCTGCCCACGGGTATATCTGGTTGATTCTTTTCGTCGGAAGTCTATTTTTACTTGTGAGATGGCACACAAAGAATTTCGCTTACCGTTGCCCTAAATGCGGGCATGAATTTGAGATATCTACTCTAACAGATTTCGTAAGTCCCCACGGGCTAGGTAAAGGTGGCGGTTGGAAATACTTAAAATGCCCAAAATGCAACAGAAGATCAAGAGCAACTGTGATAAAGAAGATAAAGAAATGACAGTGTCCCTTCGCCGACTAAGCTTACTATGTTTGCTGCGTATAACAGAGGATAAAAGGCTTCGCTACGCTTCGCCAAAATTGCCTTCGGCAACTTCTTTTATCCGCAAGCCGTTATATGAAATTCCGAACCTCGCCTTTAAAAAGTTTTATAAATATAACCTTGTTACGAGAAGGAGATACACCTATGAACACAATTCTTATCCTCGATAAAGACGCCAAAACAGAGCTTTCGGAGGATTTAAAAGAACGGATCCTCACGATACTGAAGGAAAAGGCACACCGGGTTGAAGTGGTTGAACTGGGGAGGAGTAACGTTACGCCCTGCTTCGGCTGCCTGCTCTGCCTCACAAAACATGTGGGAATTTGCGTCACCAGGGACAGGATCGCCGAGATCAGGAATAATGCTAACCGATATGATATGACTATTTTCCTGACTCCCGTTATATTCGGGCATTTCGGCTCGACGGTGAAATGCGCCATCGACCGCGGCTGCGGCAACCAAAACCTGCAGGTTATGGTCGGATACAGCGACGATATCGATGATGAAGAGAAAAGCACATTCATCGACCTTACCCTTAAGCACCGAGGCGAAGCGGATATCGTACATCCCGGCTTTGATACACAGGTGGACGTCTACCTGACCACCTCTTCCCAAGATAACGATGCAATCTGTGAAGCATTCAAGAAATACGTTTAGGAGGAAGCTATGAAAAACATCTGCATCATTAATGGAAGCCTTCGGGGAAAAGAAGCTTCCTCGCTGGTTTTCCTAAACTACATCAACGGCATGCTCGCCGATACTGAATTCAATAAGGATATCATCAACGTCAGGGCAAAAGTAAAAGAAGGCTACCCGGAAAATAATCTAAAGACCATCTCTCGCGCCGATGCGATCATAATGGTGTTCCCGCTTTTCACCTACGGCATCCCCGGGGCTCTGATGCGCCTGCTGGAAGACTTTTACCTGTATGCAAAAGGCAATGGCTATAACAAAGCTGCTGGGATTTATATTGTCGTAAATTGCGGTTTCCCCCGGCCGGAAATCATGGGTGAACTTATCAGGGTGATGAAAAACTTCTGCAGGAGATTGTCTCTCAACTGGAGGTTCGCCATATGCATAGGAGGCGGACCATTTGCCGCAATGACCGTGAAAGCCCCCCTACTGAATATGAAGTATAAAAGGGCTTTCTTGACAATCGCCTCGGATATTAATAATGGCGATACAGGACAGAAGGAAAACTATTTCATCAAGCCCCTCATACCCGAATCCATCTTACTATGGATAAAAGCACAGTACGAAAAGAAAATGAAAGCCGGGGCGGCCAGCAAGAAGGAAAGGGGTCAGGTCTTGCATTATAACATTAATTTGCTATAGTTCATTTTATAATGGCAAGACCACTAAGAATAGAATTTGAAGGAGCATTTTACCATATAACTTCAAGAGGAAATGCAAGGGAAGCTATCTTTTTGAGCAAAGATGTAATCTGACCCCATATTGACTGCCAGGAACTGGTCTGACGAGACACTTAGTTAAGAGATACTTTTAACTAAGAAGGGGTCACAACATGGTATCGAGAAAAAAGTATAGTCCCAGAGAAAAGCTTTCAGTTGTCCTTGAAGGACTTAGAGGAGATTATGTGGAGAAAGGGCCAAAAGATTTTTTAATTTCCGGGATAAAAAAGAACGTCTTCGTCTTGGGGCTGGTGAGTCTCTTTACCGACATAAGCAGCGAGATGATATATCCCCTCGTTCCAATTTTTCTAACCAGTGTTTTAGGAGCGCCCGTTGCTATTGTGGGGCTCATCGAGGGCATCGCCGAAAGCACCGCAAGCATCTTGAAGACCTTTTCCGGCTGGCTTTCGGACAGATTTGAAAAGAGAAAACCGTTTGTTCTGGGAGGATATTCGCTTTCCGCTCTGGGGAAATTACTTTTAAGCGTGGCTTTCGTCTGGCCCACAGTTTTAATGGCCCGCTTTGTGGACCGCCTGGGGAAAGGAGTTAGAACCTCGGCGAGGGATGCCCTTATTGCCGATGAGACCGATTCGGGAAGTCGCGGTAAAGCCTTTGGTCTGCATAGAGCGATGGATTCTACGGGGGCGGTTATCGGCCCTTTGGTTGCTCTCGTTTTGATGGCGGTCCTAAAAGAGCAGTATCGATTGATTTTTTTGCTTTCTTTCTTTCCGGCTGTCTTAGGTGTTGCTCTTCTCTTTTTCTTTGTGAAAGAGAAAAAAAGACAAACTTTTGGCTCAAAAGAAGCTCCTCGTTTAAGTTTCGCGGGTTTTGACAAGAATTTTAAGATGCTTCTTTTAGTCGTGGTTGTCTTTGGTCTGGGAAACTCAAGTGATGTTTTTCTGATTCTTAGAGCAAAGAATCTGGGACTTTCGGCTACCTTGGTTGTTCTGACCTATGTTCTCTACAATGTGGTTTACGCAGCCTTTTCAACTCCAGCAGGCGTGCTTTCAGACAGGATGGGAAGAAAGAGACTTATGGTCGGCGGTTTTTTGGTGTTTTCCGGCGTTTATTTTGCCCTCGCTTTTATATCTAAGTCCAGCTATATCTGGCCGCTTTTTGCTGTATATGGTGTGTATATCGCAGTTACAGAGGGTGTAAGCAGGGCACTGGTAACTGATATGGCGCAGCCGGAAAAGAGGGGCACGGCGCTCGGTATTTATCATACAGCGGTTGGGTTGGTTACGTTTGCGGCCAGTTTGATTGCCGGATTGCTCTGGACATATATTGGACCTGCCGCTACGTTTGTTTATGGTGGCGCAATGGCTTTGCTTGCGGCTTTTATCCTCCTGTTTTTTATGCCTGCAGGTTAAAAATTTGTCTCTAAATACAGATGAATTTTTGTCTTCGTTGTGTTATTTTAAGTTAAAATTCTTTTTGCTTCTGTGAGGTGGTAAATTTCAAGTGTCTTATATCTCTTTATATAGAAAATATCGTCCTCAAACTCTTGAGGAAGTTGTTGGGCAGAAGCACATCACCCACACTCTTTCTAATGCCATCAAGCAGAAAAAGATATCTCATGCCTATCTATTTTGCGGCCCCAGGGGGACGGGAAAAACGAGCGTAGCCAAAATTTTGGCCAAGGCGCTTAATTGCAAAGATGCCCCTACCCCGACCCCTTGTAACAAGTGCGATGCTTGCAATCAGATTAATAAAGGGAGCTTTCTCGATGTCCTTGAAATAGATGCTGCTTCAAATCGGGGAATCGATGAGATTCGCGATCTAAGAGAAAAAATTCGTTTTATGCCCACCGAAGGGAAAATAAAAGTTTATATAATCGATGAGGTGCATATGTTAACCGCGGAGGCATTCAATGCGCTTCTTAAGACTCTGGAAGAGCCCCCCTCTCATGTGATTTTTGTTCTGGCCACAACTGAGCCGCA
Organism: Actinomycetota bacterium; assembly: GCA_011046085.1. Classification (GTDB taxonomy): domain Bacteria; phylum Actinomycetota; class Aquicultoria; order UBA3085; family Oleimmundimicrobiaceae; genus DSBK01. The sequence goes on along the minus strand of DSBK01000103.1, from coordinate 72,387 downwards.
TAAGGTTTTGCCCACAATTTTATCTCGATGCCAGCGTTTTGATTTCAAAAGGATTCTTGTATCTGATATGGTGGCAAGGCTATCGGAGATAGCGAAGGAGGAAGCGATCAGCATCGAAGAAGAGGCCCTGCCGTTAATTGCCCGGCACGCTCAAGGAAGTTTGCGCGATGCGCTGGGGACCATGGATCAGCTGGCCTCTTTTACTGGCAAAAAAATAGTGGCCGATGATGTGGTGGCTCTGCTGGGGATGACTCACATGAAGATTCTTTTCGATGTTATGGAAATCTTGCTCAAAAAAGATACTGCTTCCATTTTTGAATTTGTCGATAATCTGGTTGAGAGAGGCAGGGATCCCAGACAGTTTACAAAGGACTTAATCGAATATATCCGTGCACTTTTTGTCATCAAAAACTCTAAAACTGCAAATGAGATAATCAATGTAACGCCGGAAGTTTTTGCTCAAATGGAGACCCAAGCGGTGAACTTTGAGGGGTTTGAGCTGATGCGATTTTTAGATATTTTAGGCGTTGTCCACAATCAGATGGGCTGGAATCCCGACGCACGGTTGGTGTTGGAGATGGCTTTGGTGAAACTTGCTGGGCCGGAGACGAATTTGTCCTTGGAAAGATTGCTTGGTAGGGTTGAGGAGCTGGAAAGACAAATTGAGGGGCAAGGGATGGCGGCAATTAAAACAAACGAGGCAAAGAAAGAAGTTGCTGTCCAAGACACCGTTAAAAGAAGTAAAAAAATTGAAGAAACAGAACGCAAAGGTTCGAGTGAGCGCGTGGAGCCGAAAAACGATGATGAAAAGCTGGGCGAAGAGAAGGACGACAAACCCTGTCTGCCGACAGGCGCGGCGATAGGCAGGGAGGCCAAGCGCTTGAGAGCGGGAACAGGTGAAACCGCCGTGGATGTCAACAAAGTGAAACGTATTTGGCCACTGGTTTTAGATAAGGTTAAAAAGAAGAGCATGTCCATCTACGCTTTATTAATGGAGTGTCGGCCTGCCGAGGACGGAGACTCTTGTGTGGTACTCAAATTTAACCAAGGCGCCCGTTTCCATAAGGGCGAAATCGAAAAATCTAAAAATTTAATGTTTGTTCAAGAATGTTTTGAGGAGGTTTTGGGATTAAAGGTTTTAATAAGATGTGTCTTGGATGAGGAAGGCGGACCAATTCAAAATGAGACAGAGGAGAAAGAGGACGAGGTTTTGGACGGAGAAAATATTATCGAACTTATGCAGCGCGATTTCGACGCTGAGATAACCGAGGAGAGTAACCTCGGCGAAGAGTAATTGAAAATAATATCAATGGAAGATTTATTAATATAAAGGAGAGATGGGTTTATGGATATGGGTAAGTTGATGAAGCAGGCCAAAAAAATGCAGCAAGAAATGGCTAAAATTCAAGAGGAGTTGACCGGTGAAAAAATTGAAGCAAGCGCCGGAGGCGGTGCGGTCAAGGTTATAGTGAATGGGAAGCAAGAATTGCTTGAAGTAAAAATTGACCCCAGCGTTGTGAACTCCGAAGATATCGACATGCTTCAAGATCTGGTCCTTGCCGGGGTCAACGAGGCGCTTCAACAGAGCAGAGACTTGGCTGAGCAAAAACTTAATAGTATTACAGGGGGGATGGGCATCCCCGGTCTGATGTAGTGTTAGCTGATGGCAGATGGGAAAACAATGAACTAAATTAAGAGCTGTCATTTTTAATTTATTAATGGTCAAAGGAGTGATTTCGTGTATTATGCGGCGCCTGTTGCAATGTTAATTGATGAACTGGCGAAACTCCCAGGGATTGGTCCTAAGTCAGCTCAAAGACTGGCGTTTTATCTTCTGAAAGTTTCCCCTGGGGAAGCCGGAAGATTGGTCAATGCGATTGTTGATGTCAAGGAAAAAATTGGATTTTGCGGGGTTTGCTTCAATATAACCGAGGGAGATGTCTGTGAACTTTGTCAGGATTTTAACAGGGACGATTCATTACTTTGTGTCGTCGAGGAACCGAGAGATATTATCGCTCTTGAAAAAGCGGGTAATTTTAAGGGGCGCTATCACGTTTTGGGCGGCGCGATTTCTCCTATTGAAGGGATAGGCCCCGGTGACTTAAAGATAAAAGAGCTTTTAAATCGACTCAAGGATGGGAAGATTAAGGAGATAGTTATTGCCACAAATCCCAATATTGAGGGGGAAGCCACAGCGATGTATATCGCTAAACTGGTCAAACCCCTTGAAATTAGAGTAACTCGGATAGCCAGTGGGTTGCCCGTGGGAGGCGATTTGGAATATGCCGACGAGGTTACCCTTGGGAAAGCGCTGGAGGGGAGAAGGGAAATGTGAGAACCGAACGGGCTAGAAATTGACCGTTAACCATTGTAAATCAACCGCTTGTCGAAAATTAGCGGTTTTTCTATTTTATTTGAGGTATATTTCATTGCTGTCTTTAAAAAAAAGGAAAGAGGTGAAGAGATGGAGGAATGCACTGAAATTCGCTGGCATGCACGTGGCGGCCAAGGAGCGGTTACGGCCGCTAAGTTTTTGGCGGAGACCGCGCTGGCCAGCGGGAAAGATATTCAGGCCTTTCCAGAGTATGGCCCCGAAAGAATGGGAGCTCCCATTCAAGCCTTTACAAGAATAGCATCCACCCCGATTAGTATTTATTGTCCTGTAGAAAACCCAAACATAGTAGTAGTTTTGGATGAGACCTTGCTGGACGTTGTCGACGTTGCCAAAGGTTTAGCAAAAGACGGTATTATTTTGGTAAATACCGCAGACGATCCAAGTGATGTGAAGAAAAGGTTGGGTGTAAAAAACGGAAAGGTTTATACTGTAAATGCAACCTCAATAGCTATGGATACATTGGGTAAGCCGATTCCAAATACTCCCATGATAGGAGCTCTTGTCAAGGCCACAGGGCTGATTGCGCTAGATGATGTGATTGATCATTTCGCGGCATCCTTTAGCAAAAAATTTAGCCCGCAGGTATTAGAAGGAAATTTGAAAGCGATTGAGCGCGCTTATGAAGAGGTGACGGTGAATGAAAGATTGGAGAGCAGATAAGCTTTTGCCGGGGGGGATCATTCCCAAAGGCGGTACGGCGAGAGAATACAAGACTGGTGGATGGCGTTCAAGCACTCCAAAGTGGGACGAAGAAAAGTGCAAGCAGTGTTTGATTTGCTGGATATCGTGTCCCGAGGGCGCTGTTTTGGTTAAAGACGGTAAGGTTAGGGGCATAGATATGGATTATTGCAAAGGCTGCGGCATCTGTGCCAAAGAGTGTCCCTTTAATGTAATTGAGATGGCGGAAGGGTAGGTGAAAGATATGAGCAAAAAAAGGATTGTGGCTACAACAGGCGCCAGCACTGTGGCGGAAGCGATGAGACAAATAAATCCCGATGTCGTGGTCGCTTATCCCATAACCCCTCAAACGGCGATTATGGAAAACTTTTCTCAGTTTGTTGCCAACGGCATAGTTAATGCCGAGTATGTTACGGTGGAGAGCGAGCATTCCTCGATGAGCGCTTGCATCGGATCTTCTGCCGCGGGGGCTCGTGTTATGACGGCAACATCTTCACAAGGCCTCGCCTTGATGCATGAAATGCTTTACATTGCCTCTGGTATGCGTCTTCCAATTGTTATGCCCAACGTTAATAGAGCTTTAAGCGCTCCCATTAACATTCACTGTGATCATAGCGACAGCATGGGAGCAAGAGATGCAGGCTGGATACAGATTTACTCTGAAAACGCTCAAGAAGCATACGATAATACCCTTCAAGCAATTCGCATCGCCGAAGATAAGAGAGTTATGCTTCCGGTAATGGTGAATTTGGACGGGTTTATCATCAGCCACGGGATCGAGAAAGTAGAATTTCTTGAGGATGAGAAGGTTAAGAATTTTGTGGGTGAGCGTGAACCTCTTCTGCCGCTCTTAGATGTCAATAACCCCGTAACTTACGGGCCGTTTGACGGTCTCGGCGGTTTTTTTATGGAGCATAAAAAGAATCAAGCAGATGCGATGGAAAGGTCCCGGGAGGTCATTTTAGAGGTAGCCGATGAGTTTGCCAAGATTTCCGGAAGAAAATACGGTTTCTTCGAAGAGTATATGCTTGATGATGCAGAGGTGGCCATTGTTACTTTAAACTCTTCTGCGGGAACTACAAAGTATGTGGTAGACGAGCTTCGAGCTAAAGGGCTTCCTGTGGGATTGCTTAAACTCAGGGCATTCAGACCCTTCCCCGCCAAAGAGCTTGCTGAGGCCTTGAAGCATTTGAAAGCGGTAGCTGTTCTTGACAGGGCAATTTCACCTGGATTTACCGGTCCTCTGTTTGGGGAGATTAAATCCGCTTTATTTGATTTGGAGAAGAGGCCGCGGTTGATCAACTTTATCTATGGTTTAGGTGGCAGAGATTACACTTTACATGAGGCAAGTAAGGCGTTTGAGACGTTGATGGATGTTGCAAAGACTGGTAAGGCCAAGAAGACCATGGATTATCTTGGGTTAAAAGAAGTGGAGGTGTTGGCATGAAATTAAAGGAGTTGACGACGAGAAAAGAAAGACTCACCTCTGGCCATCGGCTCTGCGCTGGTTGTGGAGCGGGAACTGTGGTAAGGCAGATTCTTATGGGGACCGATAAACCCGTGGTCGTTGGTTGCTCTACCGGATGTCTTGAGGTATCGACCACGATATATCCCTCCACCGCTTGGAATACGCCTTACATCCACACGGCTTTTGAAAATGTCGCCGCGACAATTAGTGGAGTGGAGGCTGCCTACCAATCCTTGAAACGTCAAGGGAAACTGGATAAGGAGATTAAATTTGTGGCTTTTGGTGGCGACGGAGGAACCTACGATATCGGCTTTCAGTCTCTTTCGGGAGCGATGGAGCGTGGCCATGATATGGTTTATGTTTGCTATGACAACGAGGCTTATATGAATACTGGCATTCAGCGCTCAAGCTCTACCCCGAGAGGCGCGTGGACTACCACTTCCGCAGTGGGCAAGGCGGAGCCGGGTAAGAAGCAAAACCGTAAGAATTTAACCGCCTGCATCGCCGCACACGATATTCCTTATGTAGCCCAAGCGTCTCCTTCCTCTTGGAAAGACTTGCTCAAAAAATCGAAGAAAGCATTCGATCTTAAGGGAGCGGCGTTTTTAAATGTGATTGCGCCTTGTCCCCGCGGATGGCGTCACGCTTCCGACGCAACTCTTGAGATGGCACGGCTTGCGGTTGAAACCTGCTTCTGGCCATTATACGAGGTTGAAGATGGTGAGTGGAAGTTGACTTATAAGCCGAGGGAAAAGAAACCCTTGGCTGAATGGCTCAAACTTCAAGGAAGATTTAAGCATCTCTTCAAGCCCGAGAACGAACATATCGTCAAGGAGCTGCAAGAGAAGGTCGATAGAGACTGGGGAAAACTTCTTAAACTCTGCGGAGAGGGTTAAATCTCCCTCTGTTTTGTTGTTTGGATTGTATAACCCCCGGCCTAGATGGTCGGGGGTTATTATTTTGCCCAAAAAATTTTTTGTAATAATTAAAACTAATTTTAATTGTTACTTTTCTTACTCACCTAAGAAAAGTAACCAAAAGAAAAGTAGCCTGATCATTTTCTTAACGGCTTAAAATGTACGGTTTACTCGGGCGCCTGCAGAACTCGTCCCGACAAATCGGGGCTCAAACAGCTTCGGCGCTAATCCTCGTAAACCTATTTTAAACCTAAAAATGATATGGCATTTTTAAAACAAGCAAAGTAAAGAAAAAACCCCATTTTGTGGATGATATTAATCTCTATAACTAAAGGCAACTGTAGCTGATTTTATGAAGAAGGGTGCTGCGTTACGGAAGTTAAGACCCCCGGCCTAGATGGTCGGGGGTTATTTTTTTTGAGAAAGTGCCGATAAATTAACTGAAACATAAAATAACAAGGGGTAAGCATGGTTAAAATGAGGTTGCGCTGGAAGCTTGGGGTAGCCGGCGGACTATTGATTTTTGTGCTTGTTGGAGCTATGACTTATTTTTCAGTCCAATGGCAAAAAAACCGTTGTTTGGAGTGGGCAAAAGAGAAAAATTTTATTATCGCAAATTCTCTTAAATACCATGTTGAGAATTTTTTAGAAGATGAGGTCATATCTCTACCTGAAGAAAAATACCTATTTTCCTATGCGCATTCCTTAAATCAAGATTTTGTTTGCTTTCATGTGGTTGATAAAGGGGCCAACATACTCTTTTCATTGGATGCCGAGGAGAAAGGAGAGAAAGATGAGGATGAATGCTTGCGTAGCGCCATTGAAAAAAGGGAAATCATTGAACAAATTTGGGTTTTCATCGGGGAGGAATCGGAAAAAGGCGAGGTTGTAGAAAGTTTTGGGTTTTTTGATAGAAGAACAAGAGCTCAAGAGATTGTGATGCCATTTTTTGTTGAGGGGGAGTTGTCGGGAGCAATTCACATATATGTCAACCTTGTCGAATTTGCTGAGGTTGTGGACACAATTTACTTAAGAAGTTTTTTGCTAGCGCTTGTTGTCATTTTGGTTAGTTTGTTTCTGCAGTGGGTGGTATTATCAAAATTTGTGTATCGCCCGATTGAGATTTTGAAGTGTACCGCTCAGCAGGTAGAAAAGGGCGATTTTAAGAAACGAGCAAAAATTTTATCCAAAGATGAGTTCGGCGAGCTATTTGAAGCTTGCAATAAGATGACCAGAAAATTTTCATCGCTGATAAACGAGCTTGGCACCTCCCAGTCCCAAGCAAAATCTTGCGTAGCCAGCGTGGGGAGAGCGTTGGGCTCTTCTCTCAACGAGAAAGAGCTTTTGGAAACGATACTGGATGCGGCCACCGGAATCATAGGGGCAGAAAAAGCTTCTTTGATGATGCTAAATGAGAAAAAAGATGAGTTGACCATCAAGGCGGCTCACGGCTTAAGTGATGAAGTTGTAAAAAGCACGAAATTGAAGCTCGGCGACGGAATTTCTGGTTGGGTAGCCAAGAAGGGCGAGCCGCTTCTGCTTATCAACGGGATAAATGACCCTCGTTTTCAACCAATTCAAGCAAAAGAGGGCACAAAAGATGCAATTGTTGTTCCTTTGAAGGTGCGAAGTAAAATAATCGGTGTGTTAAACATAACCAACAAGATTGGCGACAAGACGTTTGATGATGATGACCTCGAGCTTCTCACCGCGATGGCCAACGAGGCGGCGGTAGCTCTTGAAAATACTAAACTTTATCAGGAAATAAGGAATAATTTCTTTGGCGTTATAAGAGCTTTGGCCGAAGCGGTGGATGCGAAAGACACCTACACAAGGGGCCATGCCGATAGAGTTACGGAGTATGCGGTTGCCATAGCGGAAGAAATGGGGTTAAGCGAGTCCGAAAGAGAACAGATTAAAGTAGCTGCAATATTGCATGACATAGGGAAGATTGGCATAGGCGAGCAGATACTTCTTAAACCAGGCAAGTTCACCTTCGATGAGATGCTAATAATACAAACCCATCCCTTAATAGGAGCAAACATATTGGTGCCGATTGAATTTCCTTGGGATATCATATCGCTTGTTCGCCATCACCACGAGCGCTATGATGGCCTAGGTTACCCCGGAGGATTATCGGGTGAAGAGATACCTTTGGGAGCCAGGATCATTACAGTTGCCGATTGTTTTGAAGCGATGACTTCCAACAGGCCATATCATAGGGCGAAGATGGCCACCGAGGCTATTGAAGAGGTTAAAAAAAATTCCGGCACCCAATTTGATCCCGATGTGGTCGAAGCGTTCCTCTTGGCATTCGAGAGGGGAAAAATCAAAATTTTTTCCGAGGAAGATTTCTATTGGAAGTTGTTGAAGAACAAAGAAGAAGAGAGAAGGGCGATAAGGGAGACGTTTGTTAACATAACCAATTCTTTATTGAAGCAATATGCCAAAATAGGCGGAAGTAAACTGGTGCAAAATATTGAAGTCGAAGTCAAGAAATATATTTTAAACGATGATCTTAATTTGGGCATTAACAATGGAAAAATTGAAATTGTTGAGATGGATCATATCTCTTTAGGAGAAGAGATAGATATGTATAAACGGTTTCTTTCGAATCTGGCCATTCTTATTAAACGCTCGTCCGGTGTGCACCTCTTAAATAATTTACTCTCAGTGAGTCTGGGTGATTTGAGCGAAAGACTCAAAATTGTCGCTAATCACCATTTATTTAATCGACCGCTTGATTAAAGTTGTCTTGCTCCTTAAATGGTAGGTTGCTAAAATAGGGTAAATCTTTAAATGAGGGATGTCGTTTGGGAATAGTTGTTCAAAAATACGGTGGGAGCTCGGTTGTAAATGCAGAGCGGATAAAAGTTGTAGCAAAACGCGTGGTTAAAGCTAAAAGCGAAGGAAACTCCGTGGTCGTTGTCGTATCCGCTGTTGGGGATAGTACCGACAATCTTTTGAAAATGGCTTACGAGATAACCTCTTCACCTCCCAAAAGAGAGCTTGACATGCTTTTAGCTACCGGCGAACAGATGTCGGTGGCGCTTTTAGCTATGGCAATTGAAGCTTTAGGTTACGATGCAATTTCTTTTACTGGTTTGCAAGTGGGAATTTTAACGGATGCCGCTCATACAAAAGCGAAGATAATAGATATAAAATCGGACCGAATTTTAAGTGAGCTTAAGAAAGGAAAAATTGTCATTGTGGCTGGTTTTCAAGGGGTGACGGTTGACTCTGACATCACTACTCTGGGAAGAGGCGGTTCCGATACCACTGCGGTGGCTCTGGCAGCCAAACTTAAAGCCGATATTTGTGAAATATATACAGATGTAGAGGGTGTTTTTACGGCTGACCCGCGCATAGTTGAGAACTCCCGTAAAATTGATGAGATATCTTACGATGAGATGTTGGAGATGGCGGCGACCGGCGCCAAAGTTTTGCAGGCAAGATCCGTGGAATTTGGTCGGAATTATGGTGTTTGTATTCATGTTCGGTCGAGCTTTTCGGAGAAGCCTGGAACGTTGATTAAGGAGGCAGATGCAATAATGGAAAAGGCCATAATAAGTGGAGTTACTCATGATATTAACGAGGCCAAAATTACAATTTTAGGCGTACCTGATAGGCCAGGGATTGCTGCAAAAGTTTTCAGGAATCTAGCTGATGCAAATGTAAATGTTGATTTGATTATTCAAAATGTCAGCGAGAAGGACTATACTGACATATCTTTTACCGTGGAGAAGGATGATTTAACGAAAGCGAAAAGCGTAGTTGACAAAATGGTTAGCGAGCTTGGGGCAAGGGGTTCCGTGCGCGATGAAAGAATTGCTAAAATTTCCTTAGTCGGGGCAGGAATGAGAACACACTCAGGGGTGGCGGCAGATATGTTTTCAGCTCTGGCTGAAAATAACATAAATATTGGGATGATAAGCACATCTTCGATAAAAATTTCATGTGTTATTGATGAGAAAGATGTGAATTTAGCCGTAAGGGCTTTGCATGAAAAGTTTGGTCTTGGGAAATAGCTAATGGCGTATGGTAGATAGCAAAATAAGGGTAATGGGCAAAGGGTAGAGTTAAAAGTTAATTAAAAATGAAAAGTAAAAGATAAAAACGGCAATTGAAAAATTTTGATTTTTGTTTGCTATTAACAATCAACCACTAACAAATAACTGATTTTTGGAGGTAAGAAAGAGTGAAAGAATATAATGTGGCGATAGTGGGAGCTACGGGTGCTGTAGGCGAAGAAATGCGCAAGGTGCTAGAGCAAAGAAAGTTTCCTGTTAAAAAACTCAAATTGCTTGCTTCCGCTAAATCCGCAGGTCGTCGATTAACATTTAAAAGGACCGGTGTAACGGTTGAAGAGTTAACCAAGAGTTCTTTCAAAGACATTAATGTTGCCCTTTTTTCGGCTGGCGCTCAAATAAGCAAAGAATATGCTCCACATGCTGTTCGTGCAGGGGCAGTAGTTATCGATAACAGCAGCGCTTTTCGAATGAAACCCGACGTTCCCCTGGTTGTTCCGGAAGTTAATCCTGATGATGTGAGCTGGCACAAGGGAATTATTGCCAATCCGAATTGTTCAACCATTCAGATGGTGGTTGCCCTCAAACCGCTTTATAATAGGTCCAGGATTAAAAGAGTGGTTGTCTCAACCTATCAGGCAGTTTCAGGCACCGGCAAAGAAGCTATTGAAGAACTTTTAAATCAGTCTAAAAGCGTAGTCTTGGGCGAGAAGAAGGTTGAGTTAAATGTATATCCCCACCAGATAGCCTTTAACTTACTTCCCCATATCGATGGTTTTTTAGAAAATGGTTATACCAAAGAAGAGATGAAGATGGTGAACGAAACTCGGAAGATTATGGGAGACGATGAAATGGGAATAACCGCAACGTGTGTCAGGGTCCCCGTTTTAATCTCTCATTCAGAGTCGGTTAACATTGAAACTGAAAAGAAAATAACTGCCGATAAAGCACGCGAAATTTTAAAGAATGCGCCGGGTGTCGAAGTAATTGACGACCCCGAAAATCTGGTTTATCCTCTCCCTATTTTTGCGGCGAATAAAGATGCTTGTTATATTGGGCGGATTCGCGAAGATGAATCTATTAAAAACGGACTTAATCTCTGGATTGTAGCGGATAATTTACGAAAGGGCGCCGCTCTAAACGCTACCCAAATAGCGGAAGTTTTGTTGGAACGCAATCTGCTTTAACTTTTCTTTAAGGTCTGGTTTATGTGCAACGCGAAGAAAGATTTCTTATAGCTGAACAAGCTGCTCGTTTAGGCATTTGGGGCAATGTGGGGCTGGTTTTCGTAAAATTGTTCGCTGGAATTGTGGGCGGGAGCCAGGCCGTTATTGCGGATGCTGTTAACTCGCTCGCCGATATTATTACTGATATCGTAACGATTCTTGGATTGAAGATTGCCAAAAAGCCGGTCGATGTCAATCACCCCTATAGCCACGGTAAAGTGGAAGCAATCTCTGCTTTTCTTGTGGGGCTGTTTGTCATCGGCACGGGTATTTTTATTGCTTATTCTGCAATTTACTCGGTTGTTAATCGGTTATACACAAAGCCCGAGCCGATTGCGTTACTGGCCGCTCTTTTGACTCTTCTGGCAAAAGAGGGGATGTTTCGATATACCTACAAGGCGGGGAAGAAGTTAAATAGCCCTGCTGTTCTTGCGAAGGCACGGGATCATCGCTCTGATGTTTTGGCTTCATTTTCGGTTGTAATTGGTGTATCCGTCGCAAGGTTGGGGTATCCTATTTTTGACGCTGTTGCCGCAGCAATTGTTTCTCTTTTTATAACCAGGATTGGTTATACCACGTCTCTCTATGCGTTTTACCAGCTTATAGACACTTTGCCCGACGAAGCCATCTTAAGAAAAATTACTTTAATAGCAGAGGGAGTAAGAGGTGTTGAGCATGCGCGTGAAATTAGAGCGCGTTTTGCCGGCCAGTTTTTGCTTGTAGATGTGAAGATTGAGACTGACCCAACGATTACTGTTGCAGAAGGACATGAGATAGCTGTTGATGTAAAGCGATCGATAATAAATGAGATGGGCAATGTTATTGACGTGATGGTCCACGTTAATCCGCATAAAGATCATCTTTCAAACAATCATTCAGGAACTACGGATTAAGGGGGTTTTGATATGTATGTTGGGGTAATAGGCGCAGGACAGTGTGACAACAAACTAGCTGAAGTTGCTTGTAAAGTTGGAAAAGAAATAGCACAGAATGGGGCCATTCTTGTTTGCGGCGGGTTGGGAGGCGTCATGGAAGCTGCCTGTAGGGGCGCTAAAGGTGCGGGAGGGTTAACGGTCGGTATTTTGCCTTCAAAGACAAGGAAATATGCAAATTCCTTTGTCGATGTGGCAATTCCTACGGGAATGGCTGAAGCGCGGAATGCCCTAGTGGTTGGGGCTTCCGATGTGGTGATAGCGATCGGAGGAGAGTTTGGGACACTTTCGGAGATAGGCCTTGCCTTGAAGATGGGTAGGTTTGTGGTGGGGATAGAAACCTGGGAGTTGAATAAAGAAGGGGAACCCATAGAGGCAATCATCTCTGCCAGTGGACCTTCTGAAGCAGTTAGTAAAGCTTTACAGCTTATTCGATAAATATAGTTGTACATTTTGTTCTGCATGTTTTTTAATTTTTCTTCCAAAGTGGTATACTAAGGGTGTTTTTTTAAGCGAGGAGGAAACAAATGAAGGCAAGTGTGGATATTCACAATGTCCTTAGCGAGAAAAATATTCCTCACGAAGTCATTCCTCTTTCTTATCCTATAACATCTACCCAGAAAATGGCGGCAATCTTAAATATTCCTCCCACAGAGATTGTTAAATCGGTTCTTTTTATAGCTGACAAGGAGCCGGTGCTAACCCTTTTATCAGGAGACAAAAGGGTTAGCTATAAAAAATTAAAAAGAGCCGTTGAGGCGTCAAATGTGAGAATTGCAACTGGTCAGGAAGTCGTGGATTTTACCGGTTATATGTTGGGGGCAACCCCACCTATCGCTCACAAGATTGTGCTTCGCACAGTTATGGACTTAAACTTAAAAGCACGGGATGTCATTTACACCAGTGCGGGCGAGCCCAGCGTCATCCTCAAAATGAGGTCTTCGGATCTGGAAAACGTGACAGGTGCGCAAGTTTATGATTTGACCGATGATTAAAGTTTAAAATAGAGGGGCATTTGATTTTTTTAAGCAAGGCGTTATATTTTGGTGCTTAGTTTCGTTAAAAAAATAATATTTGTTAAGTGAAGCAGTATGGAAACCTTAAACATAATCGAATGCAGCCCCGAAAAATGTAAAGAATGTTATAGATGTATCCGTTCGTGCCCCGTTAAATGTATAAAGGTGGCTGACGGTGGCGTTGAAGTTCTGCATGAACTGTGCATATTTTGCGGTGAATGTGTAATAGCTTGTTCGCAGGGCGCCCTAACACTTAAAAATAGTAAAAAAAGAGTACAGCGTTTGGCCAACAAAAAAAAGAATGCCATTGCAATCTTGGCTCCCGAGCATCTGGCGGCTTTTTATCCTTTTGGTTCAACTGAAATTGCCGCCGGTCTCATAAAGCTCGGATTCGATGCTGTCGAGGGCGCCATTTTAGGCGAAGAGCTTGTGGCCAATGAATATATGAATATTTTGAGCCAGGACGATGATTTTCCAATAATACGTTCTACTTGCCCTGTCGTTGTAAATTTAATAGAGAAATATTTTCCTGATTTAATCCCTTATCTCGCCCCAATTGTTTCCCCGATGATTGCTCAAGGCCGTCTTTGTAAAATGTTATATGGCGATGTTTACACCGTCTACGTAACATCTTGTGTTGCTCAAAAAGCCGAGGTGGCCGATGAATCCGTTATGGATGCGATCGATGCGGTCATAACGTTCTCTGAGTTAAAGGAGATGCTTGATGATATAGAGGTTGATTTAAAATCTCTATCGGAAGCGAAATTAAAGTCGGTTGAAAAAGTTTCGCGATTTGATTCTTTACCGGGTGGCTTGCCCCGGAAATTTATGATGGAAACGAGTGCAATTAATCGGAACTTTAAAGCAACAAGGGGCGTTGATGGTGTGCAATCTTTGGCACGAGCATTAAGTTTAAATGAGGTTCAAGCTCGGTTTATTGATGTTTTAAGTTGCAATGGTTGTATTAATGGTCCCGCGATGAGAAACGGTTTAGCTAAAGGGCGAAGTTTATATACTCTAAAGGATCAGATTCAGAAAAACTACAGGAAAGAGCATAGGAAAATTGGGTGGCCCAGCCCCTCCGAGATAATCCCCGGTTTGCCGAAAGTTAGTTTGAGGCGAACATTTACCAGCAAGGCAATAGATTTATCGTTCCCATCCAAAGAAGAGATAGAAAAATTGATGGCGGAGGCAGAAATTTTTTCTCCTCAAGATGAACTGAATTGTGGCGCTTGCGGTTACCGAACATGCAGCGAAAATGCGCTCGCGGTATACAGAGGGATAACAAATTGGGACACATGTTTTCCCTACCAAAAGAAGCTCATGAATCGAATAAAAGAAGACGCGAAGAAGATGTCCATGATTGACGCAGTTACGGGGCTGCTCAACCACTATGGGTTTAACCGCACTCTAGAGAGAGAAGTTCGTAGAGCTCAGCGCTACGAATCCCAGTTGTCTATCATAGTGTTCGACATAGACCGATTTAAGCTAATTAATGATACATATGGGCACCTGAGAGGAGATGAGGTGCTGAAAGCGGTTGCGCAGATATTGCGTAAAAACTTGCGTGAAGCGGATATTGCGGCCCGCCAGGGCGGAGATGAATTTGCCATAATTTTACCGCAAATTTCAAAAACGGAAACATTCGCGGTTGCGGAGAAATTGCGTTACAGGGTCGAGGAGTTTGATTTCATTTTTGAAGGAAAACGTATTCCGATAACGTTAAGCATAGGGGTAGCTTCTCTTGCTGGAGGAATAAAAGAAGCGCCGCTCTTATTCGATAAGGCAGACCAAGCTATGTATCGGGCCAAAAAAAGCGGTCGCAATAAAACCTGTATTGCTAAAGACATTTAATGGCGCTTGCCCGCTGCTGGCGGGGCGTTTGGCAGCTGAGGGCTGGAGGCTAAGAGCTGTTAGTTTTCATTTTTATATTTTATTTTTTAATTCGAGCTTGCCCTCCACCCCGACCAACAGACTCCTGACTATTAAACTGGAAAGGCGGATTTTTTTGAAGACCGAGACCGTTGTGTCCTCGGGTGGTGTAGTTTTAAAGCTATCGACAATCGTACTATCGACAATCGTACAGAAGTGGCAATTACCGCTCGAAACGATAAGAAGAATGTTTGGTGCTTGCCTAAGGGTTTGGTTGAGAGGGATGAAACACCTGAAGAAACTGCGTTGCGTGAGGTTAAAGAAGAAACTGGTTTAATTGGCGAAATTGTCGATAAGATTGGCCAGATTGACTACTGGTTTTATTGGAACCTCCACAGGATAAGATATCATAAGTTTGTTCATTTTTATTTGATGAAATATGTTGAAGGCGATATAGGTGATCACGATTTTAAAGTAAGGGAAGTCAGGTGGGTGTCAGTTGAGAATGCTTCCAAAATACTCTCTTACAAGGGTGAGATTGAGATGATTAAAAAGGCTGAAAAGATTTTAACCGAGGGAAAAGTTAAAAATCACCAATCCAAATAAATTAGTGAAAAAGCTCTTTAGGTGCATTAGAAGATAAATAATGATACTATGCAACTTGCGAGAACAATATAGATGGGCTCAATATCAAGATAGACCAGACCAACAAGCGCACCTGCAAAAAGTGCGCCCGTTTTGAAATCGACTAGATTTGCCTTACCAAAACTCAATGCGATTGCTGCGAGCATTCCTATTACAGACGCAACTACTCCTCCAAAGAAGGCTTGCAACGATTTCAAATTTTTGACCCGTTTGTGTTGTTTGGCAAGTATAATTATTAAGATGGCGGATGGTAAAAGTATTGAGATGGTTGCAAACAAAGCGCCAAGGACCCCCGCGGCTATAAAACCCACGAGGGTAGCCAAAATTATCACCGGTCCCGGTGTTACTTGGCAAAGGGCAATGGCTACCGCGAATTGTTCGGGGGTTAACCATTTGTAGCTTTCAACAATTTCTTTTTGTATGAAGGGTATGACGGTGTAACCGTTTCCGAAAACTATGGCTCCAATTTTAAGAAACGCGAAATTTAATTTGGCAAGAAGTGGCGTAGATATTCCCAAGGCAATCACGGCCGCGATAAATATGTAAATTAAGAATTTAAGCCGTTTTTTCAACCTCTTTCCTCCAATACGTAAAACACTAAGCCGAGCAAACCTGACAAAAAAATAAGCAAAAATAGATCAGCCTTTAAAAAATAGAGAGCTATAAAAGCAAGCAAAGCGATGACGCCCTCCCGTTTCTTTTTAATCGTGGATTTGGCTAGGCTTGCCAAGGCATCAATAATCAAAGCTACCACCACTGCGTTTAAACCCTTTAAAATTGAGCTTACGAAGGAAACATTTTGAAAGTGAAGATATCCCAAAGCAAGAAGTATCATGATGATGAAAGCGGGCAACATGAATGCGGATATTGCCACGACTGCCCCCGCCAACCCTCCTAAATGATATCCGAGATATGCCACAAGAGATGTGCTTGTTGAACCGGGCATAATCTGAGCCAGGGCGAGTCCTTCTTTGAACTCGCTTTTCGGCACAACGCCTTTTTTTCCGACCAATTCCTCTTCGATGTGGGCAATGGCCACTATTCCGCCAAACGCACCGAGACCAATTTTAAAGAAATGTTTGAAAATTTCTTTTAACTTGATGTTTAAGATACCTCCAAGCAGATGGATATCAAATATTGTATAATAACGTTACTTATTATTCGAGGAAAGAATATGGTAGTTAAGCATAGAGAACATTTCGAAACGGATAAATTTAAACGCCAAATGATAGCGGTTGGTGTTTTTGCGGGTTTTGCCACCATATTATTAGGGTGGATTTTGCTCTTCTTGGGCGTTGCCTTCGAAGGATGGGGCTTAATTTTTCTGGGGTTGCTCGTTGCGCTCGCTATATTCTCAGTTTTAAGGATTTTTATTGAAAAGAGCGAACCAGAACACGTCAAAGCCCTATACTCACATCAAATTTTCGAGATGGCAAATGCCACCTTACCTCATCTCCGGACGGGGCTCAATGAAAAATCCGCGGGGGAAGTTGCAAGAATATTGATAAAAAATACCGACGCGATGGCCATTGCTCTTACAAATTTAGTGACCGTATTGGCTTTTTCAGGCGTGGGAGAGGATCATCACAAAGCGGGTGCGCCAATCTTGACCGAGGCCACCAAAGAAGCTTTAAAACACGATGAATTGAGGATTCTAGAGAGCAAAGATGAGATAGGTTGCCCTGTCTCCGATTGTCCTTTGAGCGCGGCCATAGTGGTTCCCTTAGAGACCAGGGGCGTAGTCGCGGGCACCTTAAAGTTTTACTACCCGGATAAGAAGGAATTGACCGAAAGCAGAATTACGCTCGCCGAAGGATTGGCCAAATTGCTCAGCATCCAACTGGAACTTTCAGAGATTGACAAACAGGAGGAGCTCACATATAAAGCTGAACTTAAAGCGTTACAAGCGCAGATAAACCCACACTTTCTTTTCAATACCTTAAACACGATTGCAAGTTTGTGTAGAACCGACTCAAAGAAGGCGCGAATGCTTATAATCCAATTTGCCGATTTTTTTAGAAGATCACTTGAACGAGAGTCCGATTTTGTAACTTTGGAGGAAGAGATAGATTACGTAAATTCATATCTTTTGTTTGAGAAAGCCAGGTTTGGGCAGAGTCTTAACATTATTGAAGAGATCGACAAGAAAGCTCTGGGAGTAAAAATGCCAGCCCTAATTATTCAACCTTTGGTTGAAAATGCAGTCAAATATGGTGGGACGCTCGGTGGACACATTAAGGTGAAGATATCAGCGCAAACACATGACTCCGAAGTTACCATTCAGGTTTGGAATAATGGAAAAGGAATGAAGAAGGATGAGAAGGGTGAAATTTTGTTCTCGGGGCTTGGCAAAGGGATGGGGATAGGTTTGAGCAATGTAAATGAAAGGTTAAAAAGTCTCTATGGCGAAGAATTTTCTTTGGATATACAGAGCATAAAAGATAAGGGGACAAGAGTTACGGTACGTATTCCGATTTTAGGAGGAAGCCATGAAGCTAAAAGCGCTGATAGTTGACGATGAAGCTCCTGCTCGCTCAGAACTTAGGTATATGTTGCAAGAGGTTGGAGATGTTGAGGTTGTTGGAGAAGCAACAAACACGAATGAAGCTATCGAGCTCATAAAAGCCTTGAAATATGATGTAGTCTTCATGGATATACAAATGCAGGGGCTGACTGGTCTTCAAATTGCTGAAATCATCGGCGAATTCCCGTTATCGCCCATGGTTGTTTTCGTTACCGCATACGGAGAGCATGCTGTAAAGGCTTTTGAGCTTGATGCCGTGGATTATCTCGTTAAGCCATTTGAAGAAGAACGTCTTGCTAAAACCGTAAATAAGATTTTTAGAATTAAAAGGGGTGTAAGTGAGGTTGAGCAGGAGAAGGTTGAAAAAAAAGAGGCCCAGATAGACCTTTTGCCGGTGCAAGACAAAGGAAAAACAATATTAATACCCATAGAAGATGTAGCTTATATCCACTCACAAAATGAGAGAGTTTTTGTTCATGCGACCGGCGGAGTCTACTCCAGCTCCTTTAACTTAAAGGAGCTGGAGAAACGTCTTTTAAAAAAGGGATTTTTTAGGACTCACCGTAGTTACCTCGTCAATGTCCATAAGGCGAAAGAGATTGTGCCGATGTTTCACGGAAGTTTTATTCTACGTCTTTCCGGCGGGATTGAAGTTCCGGTTAGTCGAAGAAAAGCTGCCGATCTGAAATCTCTTTTAGGCATGTAACCCACGAATTTTTGCCAGTTAACCGACTATTTTCGCCACTTACCTTTAAATTTTTATCGTTGAAGGTAAATTTGTTGTTATTTTTAGTTGCTCAACCTAGAATAATTTCATCTATGCTCACTTTTTAACTAACCGAGGGGGATTGTTTCGTGAAAACTGATTTAGAAATTGCACAGGAAGCAAAACTTGAGCCAATTACAAAAATTGCTGATGGGCTCGGCTTGACCGATGATGAAATTGAGCTTTACGGAAAGTACAAGGCAAAAGTAGATCTTGGCGTGTTAAAGAGGTTAAAAGATAAACCCAATGGTAAATATATCGATGTTACGGCCATTACGCCGACCCCGTTGGGAGAAGGTAAAACCGTAACAACAATAGGGCTTTCACTTGGATTAAATGCGATTGATAAGAAGGTGATGACTTGCATAAGGCAACCTTCTCTGGGTCCCGTCTTTGGTATTAAAGGCGGCGCGGCCGGCGGCGGCTATTCTCAGGTATTACCCATGGAAGATTTTAATTTGCATTTCACGGGCGATGTTCACGCCGTAAGTCTTGCCAATAATTTGCTCGCCGCTTTCATCGATAATCATCTCTTGAAAGGAAACAAATTAAACATCGATCCCAACACCATCAGCTGGAATAGGGTTGTTGATGTGAGCGATAGGGCTCTTCGCAACATAGTTGTTGGATTGGGCGGAAAGCTAAACGGCATTCCTCGGGAAACTGGTTTTGATATTTCCGTTGCTTCTGAAGTGATGGCGATTTTGGCTCTTGCGAGCGACTTGAAGGATTTACGGGAGCGTCTTGGCAGGATAGTTGTTGCCTTCACCCATGATGGAAAACCCGTAACGGCCGAGGATCTGGAGTGCGCCGGGGCGATGACCGTTCTTATGAAGGATGCGATTAAACCAACCCTCATTCAAACGACAGAAAACTCGCCTTGCCTAGTGCATGCTGGTCCTTTTGCAAACATTGCACATGGCAACAATTCGATAATTGAGGATGAAATCGCTTTAAAACTTGCTGATTATGTGGTTACAGAGAGTGGTTTTGGCGCGGATTGTGGCGCTGAGAAATTTATGAATATTAAATGTCGCATAAGCGGTTTGAAACCTGACTGTGTCGTGATTGTCGCAACCGTTCGTGCTCTTAAGATGCACAGTGGGAGGTTTACGGTGGTTGCTGGAAGATCATTAGACCCCGCGCTTATCCAAGAAGATTTAGATTCTCTCTCCATGGGTATCGAGAATTTAGAGAAACACATCGAGAATATGAAACTCTTTGGCGTGCCCGTTGTTGTGGCGGTCAATAAGTTCACTACTGATACTGACAAAGAGGTAGATTTAATACGTGAGCGCGCGCTTGCCGCAGGAGCGGAAGATGCCGTTAAGAGCGACGTTTGGGCTAAAGGGGGAGAGGGCGGCAAAGAGCTTGCAGAAGCGGTTGTCAAAGCATGCGATAAGCCGTCTAACTTTAAATTCCTCTATCCCGATGATGCTCCAATCAAAGAAAAGATTGAGGCCATTGCAACCAAGATATACGGCGCGGACGGTGTCGATTTTTCTCCCACGGCCGAGAAGAAAATAGAGCTATACACCAAGTATGGATGGGGCAATCTTCCGATTTGT
The DNA here is from genome assembly GCA_011046085.1 of Actinomycetota bacterium. Lineage (GTDB taxonomy): Bacteria > Actinomycetota > Aquicultoria > UBA3085 > Oleimmundimicrobiaceae > DSBK01. The sequence goes on along the minus strand of DSBK01000103.1, from coordinate 52,352 downwards.
ATGGCTAAAACACATCTTTCAATTTCGCATGATCCCGCATTGAAGGGGAGACCACGCAATTTTAGGTTGCCCGTGCGAGATATTCGTCCATCGATTGGCGCCGGTTTCTTGTACCCGCTGTGTGGCGATATGAGGACGATGCCTGGACTCCCCTCTGTACCCGCGGGGACGAAGATTGATATAGATGAGAACGGCAAAATAGTTGGCTTGTTTTAAGGGAAAAGAGCATTAAATGAAGCATAAAGTAACCTTCTGCCCAGACGACAAGCAAGTTGAAGTGGAGGAAGGAGAGAATCTCTTACGTGCCGCTATGGCGGCGGAGGTTCACATAAGCGCTTCCTGCGGCGGAGACGGCACGTGTGGCAAATGTCGAGTAATTGTAGAAAAAGGTGTCGTTGAGCAGAGGCCGACCAGCAAATTGACAACTGAAGAAATCGAGCAAGGCTATGTCCTGGCCTGTCTCTCAACAATTAAGAGCGATTTGGAGGTAAGGGTTCCTCCCGAGTCGCGCTTGGGCAAATTCATTGAGAGGGAAAAAGCTCCAGCTTCACATATATTGTCCGCAAAGGGCTGGGAAGAGCATCTTTCGAGCTGGCAAAGGCGTCCGCCGATTCAAAAGTATTATATTGAGATGCCCGCGCCCAACTTGAGCGACAACGTGGACGATTTGAAGAGAATAAAGCGGGAGCTTGGCAAGGAACACGGCTTGGAGGCAGAAGTTGATGTCGACCTGTCGGTTTTAAAGTACATGGCCAGAGTTATTCGTGAAGCAGATTGGCGGGTTACGGTAACTTTGCTTGAGAATAATTCAAGCGTAAAGATTATAAAAGTTGAGTCCGGGGATACCGCGAAGGAAAATTATGCGGCGGCAATAGATATTGGAACAACTACAATCGGGGCTCGTTTGATAGATTTGAAAGAACGAACGGCTGTGGCCCAGGCCTCCAATTACAATGCCCAAGCAAGCTGTGGGGAAGATGTAATCTCTAGGATGATTTTTTCCACCAAGAGAGACGGGCTTATTAAGTTGCAGTCGTTGGTTGCAAGCACCATAAGCGAGCTTTTGATGAAGCTGGCAGACAAAGCGGGGATTAAATTTTCAGACACTTCTTGTTTGGTTTTGGCCGGAAACACGATCATGACCCATCTGTTTTTGGGGTTGAGTCCGAAATATATTAGGGAAGCGCCTTATATCCCCACGGCTAGTGATTTTCCCTGGATTAAAGCGAAAGATTGCGGTTTGGATGTTTTCGGAGAAACCTATGCTTGTTGTTTTCCATGTGTGGCCAGCTATGTGGGCGGAGATATAGTTGCGGGTGTTTTAGCGTCTGGGGTGTCCCGTTCCAAGAAGCTGACGTTATATATAGATATTGGGACCAATGGAGAGATTGTTCTCGGCAACACCGATTGGATGGTTGCCTGTTCTTGTTCGGCTGGTCCCGCTTTTGAAGGTGGCGGGGTTAAACATGGCATGAGAGCGGCTAAAGGGGCTATCGAGCAGGTTCGCATAGATTGTGGTACATGTGAACCGATGATTTTAACAATCGGCCAAACAAAGCCAGCTGGCATTTGTGGCTCCGGCCTTATTGATGCCTTGGCTGAAATGTTTTTAAGCAGGATAGTGGACCAAAGAGGTAAGATAAATGTGGAACTCAACAGTCCGCGGGTAAGGGAGGGCAAACATGGCCCAGAGTATGTTTTAGCATGGGCCGATGAAACCGCCAACGGCGAAGATATAGTCGTAACCGAAGTGGATATTGACAATTTAATAAGAGCAAAGGCGGCTATTTTTGCCGGAATAAGCATTCTGCTTGAAAGTACGAGCGTAGATATCTCGGATGTGGAAGAGATTCTTATCGCCGGCGCTTTTGGCAACTATCTTGAAATTGAGCGGGTTCAAACCATAGGGTTGTTACCGGAATATCCGTTTGAGAAGGTAAAGTTCGTGGGCAATGGATCTCTTATCGGAGCCAGCTTGGGATCTTTATCCAAAGAGATGCTGCTTGAAGCGAAAGAAGTGGCCAGCAAGATGGCTTATCTGGAGCTGAGCGCCGATAACAAATTCATGGATAAATATATTTCGGCGCTGTTTTTGCCGCATACAAACGTTGAGTTGTTTCCTATGGTGATGAAAGAGTTAAAAAATAGATAATTGATGGTGAATTTATGGCTTTTACGATAGCCGTTGCGGGCAAAGGCGGCACAGGAAAAACCACCATGAGTGGATTGATAATTAAATATTTGCTGGGCAGGAAACTCACACCGGTATTGGCGGTGGATGCTGATGCCAATTCAAATTTAAACGAAGTTCTTGGTGTGAGAGTTAAGGACTCCATCGGCAGTTTAAGGGAAGAGATAACCAAAAATGTGGGCTCAATTCCACCCGGGATGTCCAAGGATGCTTATTTGGAGCTTAAAATTCAAGAGGTTTTAATTGAAGCGGCGGGGTTTGATTTATTGGTTATGGGCCGGCCCGAAGGCCCCGGTTGTTATTGTTATGTGAACAACATTTTGAGAAGGTATATGGACATACTGGCGAAAAATTATCGTTATGTGATTATGGACAACGAAGCCGGTATGGAGCATTTGAGTAGACGGACGACCTATGAGGTTGACCAGCTTTTGTTGGTTTCGGATACGAGCCCTCGAGGCATTTGGGCTGCTGCGAGAATTAGAGATTTAGCTAAGGATCTTGAGTTAAAGGTGAAGGAGACATATTTAATAGTAAATCGTGTTCCCGACGGCGAGCTAAACCCTATTTTAAGGGACGAGATAGAAAAGTTAGACCTCAAACTTCTGGGAGTAGTGCCTTTGGATGAGCAGATTTTAGAGATAGATTTAAGAAGAGGACCGATTTTTGAGTTATTTGATGAGTCCATCGCTTTTAAGACGGTTTCGGAACTTATTAATAAGCTGAATTTATAAGACTTGAAAGGAGCAATTAAATGTCGGCAAGAATTATCGATGGTAAAGCTATCGCTGCTTCAATACGACAAGAGATGACGAGCGAGGTTGCGCAACTTAAAGAAAATGGTATTGTGCCCGGCTTGGCCGTTGTAATTATTGGGGATGATCCAGCTTCAAAGGTTTATGTTGGTCAAAAAGAAAAGGGTTGCGCCCAGATTGGTATCTACTCGGAAAAACACGATTTACCTGGAGATACTTCTGAAGAAGAATTACTGGATTTAATTGATAAGCTAAATAAGGATGACAAGATAAACGGAATATTAGTTCAGCTTCCATTGCCAAAACAAATAGATGAAAAAAGGGTTCTTTATGCCATAGACTCGGCTAAAGACGTAGATGGTTTTCATCCCGAAAATATTGGGAAGATGGTTATAGGAGAAGATACATTTCTTCCCTGTACCCCTCATGGAATAATGGTTTTGCTCGAACATTCGGGAATAGATTTAAAGGGAAAAGAAGCGGTGGTCGTTGGCAGGAGCAATATTGTTGGTAAGCCGATTTTGCTTATGTTGTTATCAAAGAGTGCCACAGTTACCATTTGTCACTCAAAGACCGTTGATTTAAATTTTCATACCGCAAGGGCAGATGTTCTCATTGCGGCGGTGGGAATACCCGAGATGATAAAAGGTGATATGGTAAAAGACGGTGTTGTAGTTATAGATGTTGGCGTAAATCGTTTAGAGAGTGGAAAGCTTGTTGGCGATGTAGAATTTGAAAGCGTGAGCAAAAAAGCTTCGGCCATCACCCCCGTTCCTGGAGGCGTTGGCCCGATGACCATAACCATGCTTTTAAAGAACACCATTAAGGCGGCCAAGAAACAATCCTTAACAAAGTAGCTCTTTGGGGTGAAAAATAAATTTAGTTTTTGAAAGGAGATATAGAATGGCATTTCAAGCACCGATAGATACATATCAAGGGAAAATCCGCGAGGTTATTATGGGTGGTGAGAGCAATCAAATTACGGTCGGCGGGGAAATTGCGATGCCGTTTCACTTCTTTGAAGGTGAGATGTCCAGAAAACCGGTTATAGCTATGGAGGTTTATGATGTAGCTCCGGATAATTGGTCCAGCGCTGTAGCAAAGCCGTTTAGAGATGTTCTGAGTGATCCGGTTGTATGGGCAAAGAAGTGCCAGGATGAGTTCGGAGCGGACATGATTTGTTTACGGCTTGTGAGTACCGATCCAAACGGCGAGAATCGCGATCCTGCTGAAGCAGCTGAGACCGTTAAAGCCGTTCTAGAGGCAATCTCCGTGCCTTTATGCGTTTATGGAAGCGGCAATATCGAAAAAGATGGGGAGGTTTTAAAAAAGGTTGCCGAAGTTACCGAGGGGCAAAGAGTTATATTGGGTCCCTCTCAAGAAGATAACTATAAACCCATAACGGCTGCGGCGATTGGCTATAAGCACAATGTTTCGGGGCTCTCTCCAATAGATGTGAACATGGCTAAACAACTAAATATATTGATGACCCAATTGGGTTTGGAGGCCGATAGACTGGTGATGGACCCAAGCGGGGCAGCTTTAGGATATGGTTTAGAGTATGTGTATTCGATTATGGAGAGGTTACGACTTGCGGCTCTCCAGCAAAATGATGAAATGACTCAGATGCCGATATTGTGTGACTTTGGAAGAGAGGTCTGGAAAGCCAAAGAAGCAAAGACGGAAGACGAGCCGAGCTGGGGTGATCCTGAAAAGAGGGGGATTCTCTGGGAATTTATGACGGCTGCTAGCATGTTAATCGCCGGTGGCGATGTCTTGGTTATGAGGCATCCCGAAGCGGTTAAGTTAACAAAAAAATTCATAGAAGAACTGATGAGTTAGTTCGGAGGAAGCGTAATGTCCAATTGCGTTTGTGGTACCAAAAAAGAAGAGAAAAAAATTCAGATAGATGTAGATGATGTCCATAAATTACTAAAGAAGTATGAAGGCAAGACGGGAGTACTTGTACATGCTCTGCAGGATGTTCAAGAAGAATTTGGTTTTTTGCCTGAAGAATCACTCGAAGTTATCGCCGATGAATTTGATTTATCTCTGGCTCACGTGTATGGGGTTGCCTCGTTTTATGCGCATTTTTACTTTACCCCTCGAGGAAAAAATATAATTAAAGTTTGCACAGGCACAGCTTGTTATGTTCGCGGTTCGAAATTAATTCTCGAAGGGTTGGAAGAAGAGCTCGGAATAAAAGCCGGTGAAACTACAGACGACCTCGAATTTACCCTGGAAACGGTGAGTTGCGTCGGATGTTGTGCGCTTGCCCCGGTCGTTGTGGTTAACGAGAATGTCTCTAAAGAGAGAAATCCAAAGAAGATAATCTCGGCCCTTAAAAATAAAGGGGAAGAGAACGATGAGTAAACTCAAAAATTTTAAAGAATTAAGTGCTTTAAGAGAAAAAATTTGTAACAAAAGAGCAAGGCAGAAAAAGACGATAGTTCGGGTCTGCAGTGGAACGGGATGTCGCGCTTCGGGCTCCCAAAAGGTGGTGGAGGCCTTCAAAAAAGAAGCGGCCAAACAAGGTGTCGATTTTGAAATAAGGCCCACCGGTTGCCAGGGATTATGTGAAAAGGGCCCCATTGTAATTGTAGAGCCCCTTGATGTCTTTTATCAAAAAGTTGATCCTTTTGATGCGGCTAAGATAATTGATCTTACAATAAACCGTGGCAAGGTCATTGACCGTCTGCAAGTGGTTGACCCGATTACGGGTGATCTTGCTGTCAAAGAGGAAGAGATTTCCTTCTACGGCAAGCAACATAGAATAGTTTTAAGAAATTGTGGTCAAATTGACCCGACCAACATAGAGGATTACATAGCGGTTGGTGGTTATGAGGCTCTGGCAAAAGTTTTGAGCGATATGACCCCGGAAGAAGTTATCGACGAGGTTAAAAAGTCCAACCTGAGAGGTCGGGGTGGCGCTGGCTTCCCTGTGGGGAGAAAGTGGGAAGGAGGCCGAAGAACAAAGGGAAATATAAAGTACATTGTTTGTAACGGCGACGAAGGGGACCCGGGTGCTTTTATGGACAGAAGCGTTCTTGAGGGAGATCCCCATTCAGTCATCGAGGGCATGGCAATTGGCGCTTATGCTCTGGGTAACTGCGAAAAGGGGTTCATATATGTGAGACAAGAGTATCCTCTTGCTGTTGAGAATTTAACTATAGCCATTAATCAGGCGAGGGAGCTTGGTTTGTTGGGTAATAATATACTTGGGAGCTGTTTTAACTTCGATTTGGAAATAAAACGGGGAGCGGGGGCCTTCATATGTGGAGAGTCGACAGCGCTTATGTTCTCCATTGAGGGCAAAAGAGGAATGCCTCGAACAACGCCTCCTCGTTCTGTAGAGAAGGGTTTGTGGGGCAAACCCACCGTATTGAATAACGTTGAGACCTTGGCTAATATTGCTCCGATAATAATCAAGGGAGCGGATTGGTACACTTCCATTGGGACAAAGGGTTCACCGGGAACAAAAATATTTGCGTTAACTGGAAAAGTTAAAAACACGGGCCTAATCGAGGTTCCAATGGGGGTCACCATTCGAGAGATTGTTTACGATATAGGTGGCGGCATTTTGGGTGACAAAGAGTTTAAAGCCGTTCAGACGGGTGGACCCAGCGGCGGATGTATCCCCAAAGAATATCTCGATTTGCCGGTAGACTTCGATTCATTGGATGAGGTTGGGGCAATGATGGGCTCCGGCGGGCTTGTTGTTATGGATGAGTCCAATTGCATGGTGGAAATTGCCAGATACTTCCTCTCTTTTACTCAGGTGGAATCCTGTGGGAAATGTCCTCCTTGCAGGATTGGAACGTATGAGATGTTTAATATTTTGACTAGAATTGTTGAAGGTAAAGGTGAAGAGGGAGATATTGAGCGCCTTGAAATTATAGGTAAGCATATTCAAGAGACAGCTCTTTGCGGATTGGGGAAAAGCGCGCCCAATCCCGTGCTTTCAACCATCAAATATTTCAGGGATGAGTATGAAGCTCATATAAGAAATAGATATTGTCCAGCCGGCGCATGCACGGCGCTTGGTAGATACAGAATACATGAGGAGGAATGTCTTCTTTGCGGTCTTTGTAAGGAAGTATGTGTTTATGACGCGATCGTGGAAGAGCGGGACAGGTTCTACATCGACCAGTCATATTGTGAAAAGTGCGGAGCTTGTATAGGAGTTTGCCCGACAGGTTGTGTTGTGAGGGAGTTTGAGGAAAAGACTGTATCTTCTGGTAAGCAGGCTGTGCCTGCCGGCCGTGTCTGCCGACAGACAGGCAGGCAGGAGGTGGTCAAGTGAGCGCCAACGGTTGTTCCGTTATGATAACGCTAGAATTCTTAAAGGGGTTTACTAAAGATAAGATGTGCGGTAAGTGTCTGCCCTGCATGCTTGGAACGGAACGAATGGTCGATGTTCTTGAAAGAATTACAAAAGGAGAGGGAGAAGAGGAAGACGTGGTTTTGCTCGAGGAGATATCTTCTCATATTATTGACACCGCCCGATGCAAGTTGGGCAAAGATGCCGCTGTTTTTATAAAGGACTCCTTGTCCTCATATAAGGGCGAGTATGAGGAACATATAAAAGAGAAACATTGTGCCCAAAAGTCCTGTGAAGATATATTAAATTATTGGATAAATCCAGAAAAATGTACGTCTTGCGGAGCTTGTAAAGTGGTTTGTTCCGAGGATGCAATTGTTGGAGACAAAATGATTCCATATCTTTCGGATAATAAGCCCTATTATATTAAGAGTAAAAAATGCACTAACTGCGGCAAATGTCTGGCCGTATGTGAAGTTGATGCCATAGAAATTGTTTAATTAAAGGAGGAAAGAAATTGAGTGATCAAGTCACCGTAACGATAAACGGAAAAGAAATAAAAGTTCCCGAAGGGACTCTCATCATTCAGGCGGCCAAGATGGCGGGGATTGATATCCCTCATCTTTGTTACTGCGAATGTCTTCCCAGCACGGGTTCGTGTAGGGTTTGTTTGGTTGAAGTTGAGGGAGGCAAAGGGCTTGTGGCTTCGTGTGCCCAAAAAGTTAAGAATGGGATGGTAGTTGATACCGACACGGAGAAAGTTCGAGAGGCCAGGCGTTTTGTTCTGGAGTTGATACTTTCAAATCATCCCGGAGATTGTATGAGTTGCGATAAAAATGGCGCTTGCGATCTCCAAAAGTATGCTTACGAGCTTGGCATCGAGAAAACCAGTTTCTCAATGAAAGATCCAGGTTACGATGTTGACAGAAGCAATCCCTTCATAGAGAGAAATTACAATCTCTGTATTCTTTGCGGAAGGTGTGTGAGAATCTGCAAACAACAGGGGGCGGATATTATTGACTTTGTCAAAAGGGGCATGGTTACCAAGGTGGCTACGCCAATGGATAGGCCATTACAGGAGTCGGGTTGTGATTTCTGCGGAAGTTGTCTCGCGGTTTGTCCCGTTGGCGCTTTGGTTGAGGTTGATAGACGTTTTTGTGGTCGAGAATGGGAGATGAAAGAAACAAAAACGGTCTGTTCTTACTGTGGCTGCGGTTGTGAGCTTGTGTTTAGCACCGTGGACGGACAGATTATGAGGGCAACCGGGGAGGTCTCGTGTGATTATATTTGCTCAAAGGGTAGGTTTGGATGGGATTTTGTGGAAAGCTCTGAGCGAATTACGAAGCCCTTAATTAAAAAGGATGGAGTTTTAACCGAGAGTACTTATGAAGAGGCTATTAAGGTTGTGGCGGAGCGTCTTATTGATATAAAGAAAAAACATGGAGCAAACAGCATCGGTGGTTTCATGGGAGCGGGAAACACAAATGAGGTTGCTTACTTATTCCAGAAGTTTTTGCGGGCTGGCATTGGGACGAACAATATCGATAGTTCCGCCAGGTTCTTAGGTTTCCCCGCTTTAATTGATTTGTATGAAGCGCTTAGGGATGGGGCTGTTGTTTCAATGAAGGATGTTGAGGAGGCAGACGTTCTCTTGCTCGTGAACGCGGATCTTACGGCGTCTTACCCTCGCGTTGGCGCCAGTGTCAAAAAAGCAATTTTAAATGGAGCAAAAGTCGTTGTCATTGATTCTAAAAAGACGGAGATTTCTGAACTTGCTGATCTTCATATAGAACCACAGGTTGACTCCGAAGAGTTTGTCTTAAGCGGGATTTTAAAGGAATTGCTGGAAGAAAACCTGCATGACGAAAAATTTACTAAAAAGTGTAAGAATTTTGATGAATTTAAGAAGTCTCTCGACGGATTAAAAGTAGAAACCATAGAAAAGGAAACAAAAACATCCAAGGACTTTTTAAAGGAAGCCGCAAAGCTTTACGGAGAAGGCAAAAAGACAATCATTCTCTTTGGAGCGGAAACCGTGAGCTCTCAAAGCATGGGATTAATTGCCGATATCGCGCTTCTAACCGGAAGAACCAAAGCAAGCGTGCTACCATGTCTTTTGTCTTCCAACTTGCGAGGTACGATCTACATGGGGGCTTTGGCTGGGTTTTATCCGGGCGCAAGGAGAGCGAATGAAATCGGGAACGATTTCAAGAAAATATGGGAACGCGATCTTCCCGACGAAATGGGATTGTCGGCCATGGAAATGGTTGAAAACATGGGCTCGTCCGTTTTAGGAATGTATATTGTCGGCGCGGACCCGGTTGCGCAGTTTCCTAATTCATCAAAGGTGGCGAAGGCGTTTTCATCTTTAGATTTTTTGGTGGTTCAAGATGTGTTTTTGACGGAAACCGCGAAAATGGCAGATGTTGTGTTGCCCGGCGCGACTTTAGCCGAGAGTAATGGCACCGTTGTTAACTTGGAGTATCAGACAAAAGAGGTGAAGGCGGCTCTCGAACCCTTGGCTAAACCCGACTGGGAGACAATAGCTGATTTGTCTGAAAGAATGGACTATACTATGGAATACTCTTCTGAGAAAGAGATTGCCAAGGAGATAAAGTCCCTGGTTCCCATTCCCAAGAAGATCGAAAAGAATACATACGATTTTATCGTTGTAAAACCAAAAAAGTCTGGTGAAGAACCCGATGGCAAGTATCCTTACGCGCTTATTGTTGGCGAGACATCATTTGGATTTTACGATGGGCAAAGAACAAGAAATTCGAAACTGTCTATTCTTGAATTAAACAAGGGAAATTACGCTGGCTTTAACCCCGAGGATGCTGAGTCTTTGAGTTTAAAAGAAGGAGACGCGGTTTTAATTTCCTCTAGGCGAGGCAAGATAACAACATCGGTGAAGATGCTCGGCTCTTTGCCCAAAGGGTTGCTGTTTATGCCAAGTTGTCATGAAGAAAGAGGCGTTTTGGCAAGCGATAACGTGGATTCAAAGTTAAAGAGTCCACAGCATCGGCTCATTGCTGTAAGTGTTTCAAAAGGAGGAGCCAGTAAATGAAAAAACAAAACGAAAACGGAGAAAACAAATTTTACCCTGCTGCTAGCGAGCAGACCAGCTGCACCGCAAGCGCAAAAATGATAAATAAGGCTAAAAAAGACGGGGCAGAGACCGCTTTTGATAGGGTCGCTTCCCTTAAGTCATGTTCGTTTGGTTCGGGCGGAACGTGTTGCAGAATATGTTCAATGGGTCCTTGCAGGGTAACCGAGACAAGAACCGGGGTTTGTGGCGCTACCACTTCCACGGTTGCGGCTAGAAACTTTGTTCGAATGATTGCTGCTGGGGCGGCCGCGCACTCGGATCACGCAAGGGAAGTTATATTTACCTTTATTGCTGCAGCAAAAGGCGAAGTGCCCGGCTATGAGATAAAAGATGACACGAAATTGCATGCCTTGGCCAAAACTTTTGATATCAATGTAGAAGGCAAAGACAAAAACCAGATAGCTTTGGAGTTGGGCGAGAGAGCTCTCGCTGAGATGAGCAAACAGCAAGGTGAAATAACTCTTGTAAAACAAGCTCCGAAAAAGAGACAAGAACGCTGGAGAGAAGAAGGAATATCGCCTCGCGGGGTTGACCGCGAGATAGTTGAAACCATGCACAGGACCCACATGGGCGTCGATCAGGATTATAAAAATATCCTGCTTCATGGTTGCAGGGCATCTTTAGCTGATGGCTGGGGTGGTTCGATGCTTGCCACTGAGCTTCAAGACATAATGTTTGGGACCCCCATTCCAATCAGGGCAAAGGTGAATTTAGGTGTCCTTAAAGAAGATGAAGTTAACATAATCGTTCACGGTCACGAGCCCTTGCTTTCCGAGATGATAGTTGCCGCGACAAGGGATCCTGAGTTAGTTGAACAGGCCAAGGAGGCGGGCGCTAAAGGCATAAACCTCGCTGGCATATGTTGCACGGCAAATGAAATTTTGATGCGCAAAGGTATTCCCGTGGCTGGCAACTTCTTACAGCAGGAGTTGGCCATCTGTACGGGCGCTGTCGATGCAATGGTGGTGGATGTGCAATGTATCATGCAGTCTTTGCCGACGGTAGCTCAATGCTATCATACAGAGATAATCACTACCTCTTCTAAGGGTAAAATTTTGGGCGCCACGCATATGGAATTCGATCATCATAATGCCATTGAAACGGCAAAAAATATCGTCAAAAGGGCCATTAAAAATTATCCCAAAAGGAGAAAGGTCGATATTCCCAAAGAAGAAATTGAACTTGTGGCGGGCTTTTCTCACGAAACCATAAACTACATGCTAGGCGGAAGGTTCCGCGCTTCTTACAGACCATTAAACGACAACATAATCAATGGCAGGATAAAGGGCGTTGTGGGCGTTGTGGGGTGCAACAACCCGCGCGTAAAACACGATTATGTCCACACCACATTGGTTAAGGAGCTTATCGCAAACAACATACTTGTTTTGGTTACGGGTTGCGCAGCGATAAGTTGCGCAAAGGAAGGGTTGCTTATCCCCGAAGCCGCCGAGTTGGCGGGCGCTGGTTTGCGCGAGGTTTGCGAGGCGGTGGGTATCCCCCCCGTGCTTCATTGCGGCTCGTGTGTTGATAACAGCCGAATTCTCGTCGCTGTCTCGGAGATAGTTAAAGAAGGCGGTCTCGGTGAAGATATAAGCGAGATACCGGCTGCTGGCTGCGCTCCGGAATGGATGAGCGAAAAAGCTGTAGCCATAGGTCAGTACTTTGTCTCAAGCGGAGCCGTGGTTGGTTTCGGTGTCTCCTTCCCGACAGCTAACAGCGAGATAATATCCGATTATCTCTTTAAAGAAATTGAGGAGACGACGGGCGGAAAGTGGTTTTACGAGCCCGATCCTGTTAAGATGGCTAAGATTCTGATTGAGAATATAGATAAGAGAAGAAAGGCCCTGGGAATAGACCGCGAAAAAGAGAGAGTGCTTTACGATATGGAAATGAGGAGGGAGCTGGAAATTGTCTAAGATCATCGCTTCGGCTGCCATAAGGGGCGCCCATAAGATAACTAAGAGAGCGGAAGAAGATCTCAAAGAAGCCTTGGGAAAATATGGGCCAGACAAAAAGGTGGAATTTCCAAACACAGGTTATTATCTGCCCGTAATTTACGGAATTACGGGGATGGCTGTTTCCACGCTTGGGGATATGGAGAAAGTTCTGGCATACACCAAAAGCATACTCCCTCCTGTGCCATCGGAGAAGGTTTGGTTGCCGTATCTGGGCCCCGCCTTGGATGCCGGAATGGCAACGCTTTTTGCAGATGAAATCATTGAGGCAATTAAATATGTGGGATCTCCTCCTTACACAATGTCGTTGGAGCCGGCGGATAACAACCTTTGGTTGGGTGCAGCCGATGACGTCATAATGAGGGAAAGAGGCGTCGAATTTGTCGATGGCTCGGCTCCGGGATTTGCCGCATGCGTGGGAGCGGCTCCCACCAATGAAATGGCGGTAAAGATAGCTCGGGAACTTCAGGAAAAAAATATCTACGTCTTCATGTCGGCTTCAACCGATGGGAAGAGTATGACCGAGCAACTTGAAGAGGAAGGTGTCCAGATGGGTTGGGAGACGAGACTCGTTCCTTTTGGAAAAGATATAACAGCTACGGTTTTCCCTCTGGGTTTTGCGACCCGTGCGGCGCTTTCCTTCGGCGGGGTTAAGCCCGGCGATTTTAGAAGAATACTGCTTTATAACAAAAACAGAATCTTTGCGTTTGTTTTGGCTCTGGGCGAGGTCGATGATGAGAAATACGCTCAGGCGGCAGGCGCCATAAATTTTGGTTTTCCGACCATTGCCGATACAGATATACCCCAAATTCTTCCAACCGGAGTTTGTACGTATGAGCACGTGGTTTCAAATATTTCCCCGGACGCAATGGTGGAAAAGGCGATTGAGGTAAGAGGACTTAAAATTCAGGTTACCAAGATTGATATCCCCGTTGCTTTTGGCCCCGCCTTTGAAGGAGAAAGGATTAGAGGGGAAGATACGTACGTTGAATTTGGCGGGCAAAAGACACACGCTTTTGAATTTTTAAGAACGAAAGAAATGGAAGAGGTAGAAAACGGTAAGGTTGAAGTCATTGGAAAAGATATAGGTGAGATCAAAGAGGGCGAACGACTTCCTCTCGCTATGGTTATAGATGTTGCAGGCAGAAAGATGCAGGATGATTTCGAATCGGTTTTGGAAAGACAGGTCCACCACATGATAAACGGCGCCGAAGGCATTTTTCATATGGGCCAGCGCGACATCATATGGGTAAGAGTTAGCAAGAAGGCAAAGAACGCAGGTTTCAATTTCCATCATTTTGGAAAGATACTCATTGCGAAACTTGCTGCGGATTATCCGGCGATAGTAGATAAAGTTCAGGTTACTGTCTATACCGATCTTGAAAAGGTTGACCAGATGTTGGAGGAAGCCAGGAGGGCATATCATCACAGGGATGAAAGGGTTCGCGGTATGACCGACGAGAATGTGGACACCTTCTACTCCTGCACCTTGTGCCAGAGCTTTGCTCCGAACCATGTCTGTATGATTACACCTGAAAGGTTGGGGCTTTGCGGCGCTTATAATTGGCTTGATGGCAAAGCGGCTTATGAAATTAATCCAACTGGTCCCAACCAACCCGTTAAGAAGGGCGATACGATAAATGCGATTAAAGGTCAGTGGAAAAACGTCAACGAGTTTGTTTTTGTAAAATCAAATCAATCTCTCGAGCGGTTTAACGCCTATTCTATGATGGAAGATCCGATGACTTCATGTGGTTGTTTTGAGTGTGTGGTCGCGGTTCTTCCGATGGCAAATGGTGTAATGATAGTTAACAGAGAATTTCCCGGTATGACTCCCTGTGGAATGAAGTTTTCTACTCTGGCTGGCACGGTCGGAGGAGGTGTCCAGCTCCCAGGATTTATCGGGATTGGCCGCCAATACATAACCAGCAAAAAGTTTATATCTGCTGATGGTGGCTTAAAGAGACTTGTTTGGATGCCAAAGGAGTTAAAGGATGCTCTTAGAACGGAACTACAAAAGCGTGGAGAAGAGGAAGGAATCGCCGATTTTGTTGATAAAATAGCCGATGAAACGGTGGCAACCACCGAAGAAGAGGTTATGACTCATATGCAGAAGGTGGGTCATCCTGCTTTAGAGATGCCACCGATGTTCTAATTGGCAAATAGCAAATAGCAGATGGCAGATAGCTGATAGCAAAATAAGGGGAAAGGGTAGAGAGTCCGTAGGCTGCAAAACAACAATAGCAAAGGGTAATAGGGAACGGGTAACAGGAATTAAAGAATTAAGAAACTAATAATTGTTAACTCCCGACTCCCGACTAAGAGACTACCGACTAAATGGCTGATGGTAGATAGCAGGTAGCAAATGGCTGATAGCTAAAATCGACTGAAAGGAGATTTATATATGGCGTTAACTGGACTTGATATTTACAAAAAATTACCTCAAAAGAATTGCGGTGAATGTGGTATCCCTACTTGTCTTGCCTTTGCAATGAAACTTGCCGCGGGGCAGGCGCAACTGGAGGCGTGTCCTTACGTTTCAGAAGAAACTAAAACTGAATTATCCGAAGCTTCAGCTCCTCCTATTCGTCTTGTAACGATTGGAACGGGTGACAAAGCTATAAAAATTGGGGAGGAGGCCGTTCTTTTCCGTCACGAAAAGACCTTTTATAATCAACCTGGTCTCGCCGTTCTTGTGGATGATGGGATGAGCGATGCAGAAATCGACGGAAAACTTGCCCAAATAAAAAATTCCCAATTTGAGAGAGTGGGTCAGCTGCTTCGGGCCGATTTGGTGGCCGTTAAATCATCTTCTAACGATGCGGGCAGGTTTACCGAGTTAGTTAAAAAAGCGATGGGAACGGAATTTCCTCTGGTGCTTATCACAGACAATTCTGAGGTGATGAAGGCCGCCCTTTTGGTTTGCGCTCAAAGCAAGCCGCTTTTGTGTGCGGCAAATGAGAACAATTTTGAGCAGATGGCAAATCTTGCCAAAGAAAATAATTGCCCGCTGGTAGTTGCCGCCAAAGATTTAAACGCTCTTTCAGAGTTGGTTGAAAAGATAACCGCTCAAGGAGTTAAGGATTTAGTTTTAGATTCCGGCTCAAGAAGTATAAAAGATAGTTTGAAAGACGCCACCTTTATAAGACGCGCGGCTTTGAAGAAAAAATTTAAGCCCCTTGGCTATCCCATCATTGCTTTTCCGTGCGAAGCGTATGATGATCCGTACATGGAAGCCGTTGCTGCTGCTGTTAGCATAATGAAATACGCGGGAGTAATTGTGGTTAAAGATCTTGAACCTTGGAGAGCGCTTCCACTCTATGTTTTGCGACAAAACATCTACACCGATCCGCAGAAGCCCATGCAAATTGACGAGGGTATTTATCCCATTGGTGAGCCGGATGAAAACTCGCCGGTATTGCTTACAACTAACTTCTCTCTAACTTACTTTACGGTCTCTGGAGAGGTGGAGGCGAGCAAAGTTCCTTGCTGGATTTGCATAATGGATGTGGAAGGGCTATCGGTTTTAACTGCTTGGGCTGCCGGTAAGTTTATTCCCGAAAACATCGGGCCGTTCATGAAGCGCTGTGGAATTACCGACAAGGTCAGCCATAGGAAGGTATCTATACCGGGATATGTGGCTCAAATCAGTGGAGAGCTGGAAGATGAACTTCCAGATTGGGTAGTTGAAGTTGGACCCAGAGAAGCTGGGGATATCCCATCCTATCTTAAAAATTGGAGCAATTAATCCTATAAATTAAAAGGACTGAGCGATATGAGCTCACGAAACGTTGCCGTTATCGGTGGCGGTATAGCCGGCATAAGCGCGGCCATAGCCCTGGCTGATATGGGTTCTCTGGTTTACATTATTGAAAGAGATACTCAAACCGGGGGGCATGCGGCTGGGTTTGCTTGCAAGGCCACGGAGAAGTGCAACAAGTGCTCGGCATGCGTTGCCGATGAACTTATCTTAAAAGTTTTTCAGTATCCGGAGATAAGAATTTTAACCGGTTCTGAGGTGATGTCTTTTTCAGGCAAGCCCGATAATTTTAGGCTGCAAATTTCTCGAGCGGCAAAAGAGGAATCTCTCTTTGAAGAAGTGGAGTTGAAAGTTGGAGCCATGGTGGTTGCAACGGGCTTCATGCCTTTCGATGCGGAGGCAAAAAAAGAGTACGGATACAAAAAGTACAAAAATGTCATCACGGCATTGGACCTTGAACGGTCCCTGCGTCTAACTGGAAAAATTGCAAAACCCACGGATGGCTCAACGCCAAAGAAAATTGCTTTCTTTCAGTGTGTTGGAAGCAGAGACGAGAGCATAGGCAAGGGTTATTGTTCAAAAGTGTGTTGCCCGTACGCGTTGCGGCTTTCAAAACTTATTAAGTCGGAGACCCCCGAATCGGATATTACTATTTTTTACATGGATGTTCAGCCCGCTGGCAAGGGTTTTTATGAACTTCGCAAGAGTTGTGAGGGGCTTGGGATACGTTTTGTGAGGAATTTGCCGTCGAAAGTTTATGGTTATGTTAATTCCGATTTTTTGCAAGTTAAGAGTATAAATGCCGATACGGGAGAGGTTATTTTAGATGAGTTCGATCTCATCGTTTTATCCGTTGGGTTGTCACCTCAAAACGACGCAAAATTTTTGGCTGATACTTTAGGGATTGACCAAGATGGGCACGGTTTTTATAGGGCCAAAGGAGAACTTTTAAATTGTTCAAGCAACCCTGGCATCTTTCTTGCTGGGGCGTGTCAAGGGCCGAAAAGTATCGAAGAATCTATGGCTCACGGTAAAGCGGCGGCGGCGGAAGTCGGAAAGATGTTGAGGAAGTAATGAAAGATAAAATTTCCAAAATAGGAATATTTATATATGATCCTGAGGGTAACCTGGGGAAGTTTTTGAGCGTTGAAGCTATATGTTCAAAGTTGAGCGGACTTCATTTCGCGTCCACTGTAAGCTCCTCTGTGCGCGATGAAGGGCTCAGAGATGATTTTGAAGAGTTTGTGAAAAAAAACAAATTATCTGCCGCTGTTATTGCCGGTTATTCGTCGAGATCAAATGAGAAAATTTTTAAGAATTCTTTCAAGAAGGCTGGCCTAAATCCTTACGCGCTGGCTTTTATAAATCTTGGTGAAGCTATTGTTATATGTGGCAAGAAGGTAAAAATTCTTGATAGGGCTGTTCAACTTATAGTTCGTGCCGCGAGATGGATTGAAAATCAGGGACCAATCGAGACTCAGAAAATTTTGTTAAATCGAAAAGTTCTTGTTTTGGGGGGTGGAATTGCTGGAATTGAGACAGCGCTTACTCTGGCCGGAGGCGGTTTAGATGTGGTTTTGGTAGAAGGGGGTCAGGATCTCGGTGGAGAAATTGCTGCGATTGAGGGCTTGCAAGATTTTTTGGGCGATAAGATTAGAGCGCTCAAAAAAGAAGAAAAAATAAAGATCATTAGCTCTTCACGTTTGGCCAACACGGGGGGTCATGCTGGAGGATTTATCGTAAAAATTGAGGGGAAAGATGAGTCGGTTCTTGAAGTCGGCGCAATTGTTGTTGCGGTGGGTTATGAGTCCATAGTGCCCATTGAGGAGCTCGGCGAAAATTTCAATTCAAGAGTTATTGGACAAAGAGATTTTGAGAAGAGGTTATCTTCAAACGATGTACCCGGGCGGATATGTTTCTTAACTGATTTGGTCGATGAGGATTTAAAAGTGCAGACACAAGCGCTTTTGAGACAGGCGTTGGCTGTAAAGAAAGAATTTGACTCCGATGTGATTTGTTTGTGTAAGGATTTGAAGGTTTCGTTCGATGGTGGTGAAGAATTATATAAGAGAGCTCGTGAAGCCGGTGTGTTGTTCTTTAAATACGTCGAAAAACCGGGAATCAAGGTTTTAAATAACGTTGTTGAAGTTTCTCTGATAAACGAAGATTATCCCCACGAAGAAATGGTTTTCGAGGCCGATTTATTAGTTGTGGGCGAGAAAGCGGCACCCCGCAAAGGCTTTGAAGAGCTGGCCAAGTTACTCTCGGTAAACCTCGATTCAAACGGGTTTTTCCAAGAGGACAACGTCAAGATTTTGCCGACCAAATCATCTAAACGAGGGGTTTTTTTTGTTGGCGGATGCCGGTTGCCACAGAATATAAACGAGACACTTACCGAGGCGAGGGCCACGGCACAAGAGATTCTCTCATTTCTTTCAAAGGGAGAAATTGAGCTGGATTTAACGTCTGCAAAGATAAATTCGGACAGATGCGTTCTGTGTCTTACATGTGTTAGAACATGTCCTCATGGGGCGATAGTTGTTGATCAAAAAGAAGAGACGGCAAAAGTGATACCAATATCCTGTCAATCGTGTGGGATATGTGCAAGCGAGTGTCCTGTTATGGCGATAGAGCTTCCGCTTTATACTAACGCGAAGGTCATGGGGCAGTTGGTTAATAGTATGGCAGGTGAAGTGGGTTGATGAAGGGAGATTTTGAGCCAAAAATAACCGCTTTCTGTTGTGAGCACTCCGGTTTACTCTCTGCCAACATGGCGGTCGAGTCCCGGTTTGTTTTCTCGAACGACGTACAAATGATAAGGGTGCCGTGTTCAGGAAAGATCGAGGCCATTCACATCATGAAGGCGCTAGAAGAAGGTGATGGTGTTGCTGTTTTTGCTTGCCATAAGGAAGCTTGCCAGTTTTTGAGAGGGAACTTAAGGGCTGAGGCGAGGGTGTCTAGCATTAAGGAAATTTTAAAGGAGATTGGTGTCGAAGAGGAGAGGGTGCAGATGTATTATTTGGCTCCCTCCAACGGGATTAAATTTGCACAGTTGCTCCGCGTTTTTTATGAAAACTTAAAAAAGTTAGGACCCAATGTGGGGAGGAAAGTCGGATGATTATTGGAGAAAGGAAACCAATACAAGAGGTTTTGGGTATGATTGCTGAGCATGACAAGATTCTCATAGCTGGATGTGGCACCTGTGTTGCCATCTGTATGGCGGGCGGGGACAAAGAAGTGAGTATTCTTGCGTCCGCGATTAAGTTGGCGCGAAATAAAGAGGAAAAATCGATTCAAATATTGGAGCAAACCCCGCTTCGTCAATGTGAATGGGAGTTTGTAGATGAATTGAAGGATAAAATTGAAACTTGTGATGCTGTTCTTTCGATGGCTTGCGGAATTGGTGTTCAAACGCTTGTGGAGCGGTTCCCGAAGGCCGTTGTTTACCCGGCCGTCAATACCACTTTTTTGGGGTTGCCTGAAGAACAAGGGGTTTGGTCGGAGAGGTGCGGGGCTTGTGGAAACTGTGTGCTCGACAAGACCGGTGGAATTTGCCCCATCGTTAGGTGCTCAAAGAGTCTTTTGAACGGTCCCTGCGGTGGTTCTCAGGACGGAAAGTGCGAAATTGACTCGGAAGTGGATTGTGGCTGGCAGCTCATTTACGATAGGTTAAAAACGCTTGGCAAGCTCGATAATTTGACCGATATTTTACCAGCAAAAGACTGGTCAACGAGTCGGGATGGTGGGCCAAGAAAGATGGTGAGGGAGGATATGAAGCTGTGAAATCGGGAAGCAATCTTGAGAAGGTTTTGGAAGCAGGACATTTTGCGGTAACGGCCGAGCTTGGTCCCCCAAAAGGCGCCGATGCCGAAGTTATTTCCAAAAAAACGGACATCTTAAAGGACTGTGTTGACGCGGTAAATATTACCGATTGTCAGACGGCGGTGGTTAGGATGTCCTCAATTGCGGCGGCGGCGATATTGGTTTCGAAAGGTCTAGAGCCGATAATCCAAATGACCTGTCGCGACAGGAACCGCATAGCGATACAAAGCGATTTATTGGGGGCTTCCGCTTTGGGGATAAAAAATCTTCTTTGTCTAACCGGTGATCATCAAAAATTTGGCAATCACCCTCAATCGAAAAATGTTTTTGATCTAGACTCCATACAGCTCATTAAGATGATTAAAGATATGCGCGACGAGAAGAAGTTCCAATGCGGCGAGGAGATAGAGGTGGAACCGCGCTTCTTCGTTGGAGCGGCCGAAAATCCCTTCTCTGACCCCTTTGAATACAGGGCGCTGCGTCTCGCAAAAAAGGTTGAAGCCGGGATCGACTTTGTTCAGACACAAATTGTTTATAATGTTGAAAAGTTTGCCAAATGGATGGAGATGGTTAGAGAACTTGGTTTACATAAGAAGGTTTACATACTTGCGGGTGTTGCTCCTTTAAAATCTGTGGGGATGGCAAAGTATATGAAAAGCTGTGTTCCCGGCATGGATGTTCCAAACGAAGTCATTGAGCGGATGGTTGCCGTTGGAAAAGAGGGAGCCAAAGAGGAAGGCAAAAACATCTGTGTCGATATTATTGAGCAAGTTAAGAAGATAAAAGGCATAGCCGGTGTACACATAATGGCGGTTGAGTGGGAGGAAGTTGTGTCGGGCATAGTTGAGAAAGCGGGGTTTTTGCCCAGGCCAAAGGCCAGTGGGTAGTTATTAGTGGGGAGTGGGTAGTTGAGGGTGATGAAACGAAGGTTTAACAACTAGTAACTCCTCACTACCGACTAACAGACTCTCAACCAAAGGAGTTTCTCGATGAGAGAAATACTTAAAATTGATACAACATTTGCTAAACAAATAGAGAAAGAATGCGGCGAGGATGTTAACTTGTGTTACCAGTGCAAGAAGTGTACGCTTGGATGTCCTTTGGCGTACGCGATGAAATACAAGCCGCATCAATTGATTAGAGCGATACAATTAGGGCAAAAAGATTTGGTGCTCAAAGATCAATCGGTTTGGCTTTGTCTTTCTTGCCAAACATGTATGACAAGATGTCCTCAAAATCTCGATTTTGTTATGGTGGCCGATGCCGCAAAAATAATAGCGCAGCATGAAGGACATAGGAATCCGGTGTTAGAAATCGATGCTTTCAATAACTCCTTTCTCTCTCTTCTAGAGAGGTTTGGACGCACCTATGAAATTGGTCTTGTGATGCTCATTAAGTTAAAGACGAAGCAATTCCTAAAGGATGTGGCATCCGGATTACCCCTGTTTTTAAAGGGCAAGTTTAGTCTGTTGCCTCACAAGGTTGAAAATGTACATGTGGTTAGAAGAATTTTTGCCAAAGTTAAAGAGCTGGAGTCGAAATGAAGTATGGTTTATATCCTGGTTGTTCATACGAGGGAACGGCTAGGGAATTTGGAGAATCTGTTGATGCGGTTTGTAATATTCTTGATCTTGATGTAGAAGAACTCAAGGATTGGATTTGTTGTGGCGCCTCGTCGGCTCATAACACATCACATCTTCTTGCGACGGCTCTACCTTTATATACGCTGGTGTCGGCTCGTAAGGCTGGTTTCAAGAAGTTGCTGGCTCCGTGTATTGCTTGTGCCTGGAGATTAAAGACGGCCATCAAGGAGATAAAAGAGGACGAAAAACTTAGATTGAAGGCCGAAGGGGTTGTTGGAAGAAAATTTGAAGGCGGCACAGAGGTCTTCAATATAGTGGAGTTCTTTACCGAGGAAGTTGGCTTGAAGAAGATAGAGAAAGCGGTAAAGAAGCCGCTTAAAGGGCTAAAGGTTGTTTGCTACTACGGTTGTATGTTAACGAGACCCCCGAAGGTTGCCGATTTTGATGTGCCTGAGGACCCCCAGAGTGTGGACAATATAATGAGAGTTCTGGGAGCCGAGAGTTTGGATTGGCCTTATAAAACCGAATGTTGCGGAGTAAGTTTCGCGCTAAGCAGAACGGATGTCGTCATCAAGCTCTGCCACGACTTGCTGGAAGAGATAAAGAAGCTCGGCGTGGATATGATTGTTGTAGCTTGTTCCCTCTGTCAGACCAATCTTGATATGAGACAAAAAGAGATTGAGAAGAAATATAATACCAAATACGGTATACCGATAGTGTACTTTACGCAACTCATGGGTCTAGCTTTAGGGGCGGGTTCCGAAGATATCGGTTTAAGACGTCTTATTGTTGATCCCTCTCCAATCTTAAAAAAGAAGGGAATTTTGTAGATGGAATTTAAGCCATGCTGTCTTCCGACAACCATTGGAAGTATGCCGCACATAGACGCAGATAAAGCGTGTGAGGTGGTTTTGAAGCATACTCCCCAGATACCGATATGGCCCCAACTTCCTAACGTTTCTTTCAAAGAGAGCATGTTCATTCAAATTTCAGAGGGCATGCCGGCGATAAGGATAGATGAGGAAAAGAAAAGGATTCATCTCGAGGCCCGGGGAAATTTGGCATGGGAGCTTGAGAGGTTTTATGATAGATTTTTGGCCGAAGATTTAGATTATTTCAAGATATCCGAAGATTACGCGCGTGGGTTCCATGCTATGATGAGCATCTTGGAAAAGAGCATGCCGGCTGATTTGGTTATGTTAAAAGGCCAGATGATAGGGCCAATTAGCTTTGGTTTGACCGTAACCGATCAAAACAAACAAGCGGTTCTTTACAATGATCTTTTAAGAGATGCCATCATAAAGACGCTTATCATGAAGGCTAAGTGGCAATTAAGACAATTTAAGAAATTATCTCCCGATGTAAAAACGGTTGTTTTCTTTGACGAGCCCTATCTTCAGTCTTACGGCTCGGCTTACATAAAACTCAATAAAGACGAGGTTATATCCTATTTAAATGAGTGTTTTTATGCGGTGGACAGCCTTTGCGGGGTTCATTGCTGTGGTCGCACTGACTGGAGCATCTTAATGGAAACTGCCGTTGACATCATAAGCTTCGATGCGTATGACCACACTGAAAGCATGGCCTTATATCCAAAAGAACTCAATAATTTTTTGGATAGAGGAGGGGTGCTCGCCTGGGGGATAGTCCCATCCACCTATCCGAGTCCAGATGCGATATCGGGTGAGACCCTGGAAGATTTACTTAAAAGGTTTGAAGAAAAAGTTCAATTATTGGTCGACAAGGGTGCTGATAAGATGAAACTCCTTGAGGCGAGCTTAATCACGCCAAATTGTGGCACGGGTTCAATGGCGGTGGATTTGGCGGAAAAAAGCATAAAATTAACGGCTGAGCTTTCCTCCGTTTTGAGAGACAAATATTTTGGCTAATTGCATATAGCTGATGGCAGATGGCAGAAGGCAAAATAAGGGTAGAGGGTGAAGGGGAAAGGGGAAAGTTAGAAGACAAATGGAGAATGGAGAATGCCAGATGCTGGTCTTACGAAAAAAATAAAAACGACCCACCCCAGTGCGGGCGGTAATTAAAAATTAAGAATGTCTTTAAAGATTTTAAATTTTTTCGTTTTTAATTCTCAATTGAACTTACTGCCGACTCCCCACTAAGAGACTATCGACTAATGGAGCAGAGAGTTTTGGGCCATCGACTATTATTAAAGTTGCCCGGTACGGGTCAGCCAACCAAATAATGTCCTGTATCAGATATCAGGTAAGCCGGGTTGTACATCGACGAAGGTGAGCGTTTAAATGAAAATAGCAATTACGGGCAAGGGCGGTGTTGGGAAGACGACCATCGCTGGGGCGCTTGCCAGGTTATATAACGATGATGGTTATAAGGTTTTGGCGGTTGATGCCGATCCCGATGCTAATCTCGGTTCTGCCATTGCCGGTGTTTCTAAGGTACAGCGGGAGATTGTGCCAATTTCACAGATGAAGAAACTGATCGAGGAGCGCACGGGTGCAAAATCAGGTACCGTGGGAAGTTTTTTCAAGATAAATCCCAAAGTGGATGATCTTCCCGAAAGGCTGGGAATAGAACTTTTGGGAATAAAGCTTTTGGTTTTAGGCGGTATAGAAAAAGGGGGAAGCGGTTGTATCTGTCCCGAAAGCACCCTTTTGCGGAGCTTGATAAGGAATCTACTTGTGGAACGCAATGAAGTGGTCATCATGGATATGGAGGCGGGCATCGAGCATTTAGGCAGAGCGACGGCCGAATCGGTAGATACCTTACTTATTGTGGTCGAACCCGGTCTTAGAAGCATAGAGACCGCAAAGTCAATTAAAAAACTTGCCTATGATATCGGTATCGG
This sequence comes from Actinomycetota bacterium, assembly GCA_011046085.1. Lineage (GTDB taxonomy): Bacteria > Actinomycetota > Aquicultoria > UBA3085 > Oleimmundimicrobiaceae > DSBK01. Next base: position 28,029 of record DSBK01000103.1, on the reverse strand, counting down.
AAAGATGTTTTTGGTAATAAATAAAGCTAAAGGTGGAGAAAGTGATCATATAAAGAAAAAAATAGAGCAAGAAATTCCAAATTTGCCTATAATTGGCTGGATAAGCGAGAGTCAAAATGTTCATCTTGCCGACATGGAAGGGGAATCACCCTATGACCTCGATGAAGAATTTGTGAAAGAGATTGGCCTTCTTAAAAAGGAGCTTGAAAAGAGGTCGTAGATTAAAAATTAAATTATTTTCAAGGAAGGGAGGGGCTAGATGGCGTGTCAATGTAAGTGTGATGGGCGAAAAGATAAAAAATTTGGTATCTCTGAAATTTCTGACATCATTGAGAAATTCAAGAGTTATAACGGTGCGACCATTCCTCTGCTCCAGGAGATACAGGAGAGATTCGGTTATCTCTCTGAGGAAGTTTTGGATTATGTCTCCGAGGCGACGGGAATTCCGTTGAGTCAGCTTTACGGCGTCGCCACCTTTTATTCGCAGTTTTCGCTCATTCCGGTCGGTAAAAACGTGATATCTGTATGTCATGGAACGGCTTGTCATGTAAGTGGCGCAAAGAAAGTAACGGAAGCGTTGGCAAACGAACTTGGAATTGAAGAGAATGGCACAACCCACGATCGTCAGTTCACTTTGAGATCGGTTGCGTGTTTAGGAGCTTGCAGTCTTGCTCCGGTTATGAGGATAAATAATGAAACTTATGGGCGGCTGACGCCCAACGAAGCTAGAGAAATTATACGTAGCATAAGGGCTAGAGAAAAAACGATTAATTAAAAACAGGAGGTTTAAATGTTAATAATTGGAGAAAAAGTTAATGTTATGTCGCTGACCATAGGTCCTGCTATGAAGAATCGGGATCCGAAGCCGATTCAAGATATGGCGGCAGCTCAGGTTGAGGCCGGTGCCAATGCTTTGGATATAAACATTGGACCGGCTCGAAAAGATGGACCGGAGATGATGGAGTGGGTTGTAAACACCGTGCAAGATGCGGTTGATGTAACCCTTTGTTTAGATACCACCAATGCGGAAGCTATGGAAGCGGGACTAAAAGTTTGTAAGAAGCAACCGATCATAAATTCTGCTTCGGGCGAGCCAACTCGGCTCGAAACGATGACCAGCTTAGCCGCAAAATACGATGCTAAACTTATTGGTTTGACTATGCCTGCAACGGGTATTCCTCGCGATGCCAACGGAAGGATGGCGATAGCCGTTGATATTATGACCAAAATGGCGGAGAAGGGTGTGCCTTTGGAAAATCTTTACCTTGATCCATTGATTCTTCCCATAGCTGTTTCACAAGAGCAAGCTTTGGAGGGTATCGAGGCAATAAAAATGTTCAGGCAGCTAAACGATCCTCCGCTTAAGACGGTTGTGGGTCTAAGCAATATATCAAATGGCGCTCTTGCTGAAACTAAACCTCTTTTGGATAGGACATATCTTACTATGCTTGCAACCGTTGGCTTAGATGCCGCGATTGCCGATCCTTTTGACAAAGAGTTAATGGATACAGTAAAGACGGTTAGGATATTGAGGAACGAGGTTCTTTATTGTCATTCTTATCTGGATTAGGTGAAATTTATGGGCAAAATAGATGTCAAAGAAGAACAAAATAGGGTCTTTATCTGTACAGGAACTGGCTGTATTTTGAGCGGCGCAGACAGAGTAAATGCTGCTTTCAAAGAAGAGTTTAAAAAGCGGAAGATTTCTGAAATAGATATTGTTCAGACTGGTTGCCATGGTTTTTGTCAGCAAGGTCCAATTATTGTCATTCAACCTGAAGGTATTTTTTATCCAATGGTTTCAGCGGAGAATGTAGCTCGTATCGTTGAAGAACATCTGTTGGGTGGCAAGATTATTGATGATTTACTTTACAAAGACCCATCAACGGGCGAGAAAGTTCCTTTCTATAAGGACATAAATTTTTATAAGAAACAAACGAGGATAGTTCTTAGAAACTGTGGGCAAATTGACCCAGAAGAGATTGACAATTATATAGAGCATGGCGGTTACGAGGCGCTTAAAAAAGTTTTAAGCGAGATGACTCCGGAAGAGGTTGTCGAGGAGGTTAAGGCCTCCTGTTTGAGGGGCCGCGGTGGCGCTGGTTTTCCCACGGGTATTAAGTGGGATTTTGCTCGGAAGGCCTCCGGTGATGTAAAGTATCTCATTTGTAATGCGGACGAGGGAGATCCTGGAGCGTTTATGGACAGGAGTGTTTTAGAAGGTGATCCTCATAGCGTTCTTGAAGGAATGATGATAGCCGCTTATGCCATTGGCGCGTCTGTGGGGTATATATATGTTAGAGCTGAATATCCCTTGGCCGTTAAGCGATTAAAAATTGCGGTTGAGCATGTCAAGAAGAAAGGTTTTTTGGGTAAAAATATTCTTGGCAGCTCTTTTAATTTTGAGATTAAGATAAAAGAGGGCGCCGGCGCTTTCGTTTGCGGGGAAGAAACGGCGCTTATGGCGTCGATTGAGGGCAGAAGGGGAACGCCTAGGGTTCGTCCACCTTTTCCGGCACAATCCGGGCTTTGGGGTAAACCTACCAATATTAACAACGTTGAGACGCTTGCGAATATCGCCTGGATAATAATTAACGGCGCCAACAAGTTTGCTGCCATAGGAACGGAGAAAAGCAAAGGCACCAAGATTTTTGCGGTTACGGGAAAGGTTAAGAACGGCGGATTGGTCGAGGTTCCCATGGGAACCTCGCTGAGAGAAGTAATATTCGATATATGTGGTGGGGTAAAAGATGATGAGGAGTTTAAAGCCGTTCAAATTGGAGGTCCATCCGGCGGATGCCTTCCAGCTGAGTTTCTTGATACGCCGATAGATTACGAATCTCTAACCCAAACGGGCGCCATTGTAGGCTCCGGTGGGATGGTTGTTATGGATGAAAGCTCATGTATGGTCGATTTGGCAAGATATTTCTTGGCCTTTACCCAGAAGGAGTCGTGTGGAAAATGCGTTCCCTGCCGGGTCGGGACCAAGCGGATGCTCGAGATGCTTCAACGGATGACAAAAGGAGAGAGCAATGAGGAAGAGCTGGTTCTCCTGGAAAACTTGGCGCAGGACATTAAGGTTTCGTCGCTCTGTGGTTTGGGACAAACAGCTCCGAATCCGGTTCTCACGATGTTTAAATATTTCCGTAAGGAATTTGAAGAACATGTTAAAGAAGGAAGATGTCGAGCGGGAGTATGCTCGGAGCTCATTGCCTATATTATCAAAGAGAATATTTGCAAGGGATGCGGGGTTTGCAAAAAACACTGTCCGGTTGGGGCAATAAGTGGAGAAAAGAAACAGCCACACGAAATAGACGTGGCAAAGTGTGTAAAATGTGGTATCTGCATGCAACACTGCCCGTTTGATGCCATATACGTTGCCGAGTAAGTTTTATGAAAGGAGCTTTCAATGATCGTTAAAGACATAATGACCGAGGATCCCGTTTCAATTTCGCCTGATGCCACGGCGGAAGAAGCGGCAAAAATTATGAGGACAAAAAAGGTCGGTTCGCTTCTTGTTCTCGTTGACAAAAAACTTCTTGGAATAGTTACTGACAGAATGATAGTCACAGAGATTGTTGCCTCTGGATTAAATGCTCGAGAGGTAAAAGTAGGCGGCATCATGCATGAGAGCGTCGTTTCTGTTCCTCCCGAAATGGAAGCGGCAAAGGCGGCTAAATTATTGGAAGAACTTGAGATAAGATATCTGCCGGTTGTCGTCGATGGCAAAGTTGTGGGAATTCTTTCCATATCAGACATAGCGAACTTTGTTAAGGATTTTATCGACTGTATCTTAATTGAGCTTGGAGCAAGGGTCGCCAAGAAGAAAGAAAAGTAAACGGAGGAAGCATGGCGAAGATTAACTTGGTCATAAATGATAGAAAAATTGAAACCGAACCCGGCAAAACCATACTTGAGGTAGCCGGCGAAAATAGGATAAAAATTCCAACGCTCTGCCATGACCCGCGGCTTAAACCGTATGGAGCCTGTCGAGTTTGCCTCGTTGAAGTTGAAGGAGCAAGAACTTTTCTGCCAGCCTGTGCGACCGAAGTCATCGATGGCATGGTTGTAAAGACCAATACGGTTCCGCTTTATGAAATCAGAAGAACCATTGTTGAATTACTGCTTTCCGATCATGAGTTAAGCTGTGTGACCTGTGAGAGCGCGGGGCAGTGCCAACTTCAAGATTTAGCTTATGAACTGGGGATAGAAGAGAACCGTTTTGAAGGGGAAAAACATACCTATACCATCGAAGATTACAATCCTTTGATTGAAAGGGACTTAAATAAATGTATAAGTTGTGGCCGTTGCGTTCGTATCTGTGAGGAGGTTCAGCAAAACAGCATCTATACCTTTGCTAACCGAGGTTTCGATGCCATAGTTACAACTCCTTATGACAGGTCGCTCATCGAAACCAAGTGCGAGCTTTGCGGGCAGTGTGTATCCACCTGCCCCACAGGAGCTTTAACTGAAAAGATGAGCAGATATAAGGGAAGAATCTGGGAAATAGAAAAAGTGAAGACCATCTGTCCTTATTGCGGATGTGGCTGTGAGCTAGAAATCCAAATTAAAAACGGCGAAATTGTTCGTGTTTCAACCGATGTTGAGAGTGGTATCAATAAAGGAAATGCTTGTGCAAAGGGTAGGTTTGGTTATGATTTCGTAAATCACCCCAACAGACTCACCTCGCCCTTGGTTCGAAAAAACGGGGAGCTTGTTGAGACTTCGTGGGATGAGGCAATTAAAACCGTTGCAGACAAGTTTTCAAAGATAAAAAAGAAACATGGCTCAGATGCAATTGCGGGTCTTTCCTCGGCAAAGTGCACCAATGAAGAAAATTATTTGATGCAGAAATTTATGAGGGCGGTGATTGGCACAAACAATATCGACCATTGTGCCCGTTTGTGACACGCTCCAACTGTGGCCGGTCTGGTCAAAGCGTTTGGAAGCGGAGCGATGACAAACTCCCTTGATGACATAGTTAAAGCTGATGTAATGCTCGTTATCGGATCAAATACCACCGAAAATCATCCGATAGTTGCTCTTGAGATGAAGAGAGCGGTATATGATTTTAAAGCGAAATTAATTGTAATTGATCCTCGAAAAATTCGGCTAACAGAATACACCGATATGTGGCTCTCTCAAAAACCAGGAACAGATGTCGCTGTTTTAAACGGGCTCATGAACGTGATAATTGAGGAGGGCTTGGAAGATAAGGACTTTATCAATAAACGAACGGAAGATTATGAAGAATTAAAGAAAACAGTTATTAAATATACGCCTGAGAAAGTTGAGAATGTTTCGGGCATACCGGCCGATTCTTTAAGGAAGGCGGCGCGGCTCTTTGCTGCGGCTAAAAACGGGGCAATCTTTTACTGTATGGGAATAACCCAGCACACCACGGGCACGAACAACGTTCTCTCCATTGCTAATCTGGCAATGCTTACCGGAAACATCGGAAGGCCTGGAGCGGGCGTTAATCCGCTGAGGGGACAGAACAACGTTCAGGGTGCCTGTGATATGGGCGCGCTTCCCGGTTGCGTAAGCGGTTATCAAAATGTCTGCGATTTGGGGATTATTGAGAAGTGCAAAGATATTTGGGGAGCGAAACTTCCAGAAAAAGGCGGTTTAAGTGTTACCGAGATGACGGATGCCGTTTTGCGTGGCGAGGTCAAAGCCATGTATATTATGGGCGAAAACCCCATGCTCTCAGATCCCGATTTAAATCACGTGAAAGAAGCCTTTGAAAAGTTGGATTTCTTAGTCGTTCAGGATATATTTTTAACCGAGACCGCTGAGCTTGCCGATGTTGTTCTACCCGGTGTCTCTTTTGCTGAAAAAGACGGAACATTTACCAATACTGAAAGAAGAGTTCAGATAGTAAGAAGAGCCATTGCGCCAGTTGGCAATTCCAGGCCCGATTGGTTAATAATCTCCGATTTGGCGAAGGTCATGGGTTATGAGATGAATTACGAGACGGTCGGTGAAATTACCAATGAGATTGCGAGCATCACTCCCACATATGGAGGAATAACATTTGAGAGGGTGAGCAAAGAAAGCGTTCAATGGCCATGCCCAGACGCAACGCATCCAGGAACGCCAATTCTTCACGCCGAGAAATTTACAAGAGGGTTGGGCAAATTTCACGCGGTTGAATACAAGCCGCCTGCGGAGGAAACGGACAAAGAGTATCCATTCGTTTTAACTACTGGAAGACTCTTGTATCACTATCACACTGGCACGATGACCAGACATTCAATGGGGCTCGACGAGGTCTGCAGGGAGGCCAGGGTTGAGATAAACCCCGAAGATGCTAAAAAGCTTAATATAAAAGACGATGATTGGGTCGAACTCATCTCACGGCGAGGGAAAGTTGAAATTAAAGCATGTGTTGCTCCGCGTGTTCCAAAAGGAACCGTGTTTGTGCCCTTCCATTTCAAAGAAGCTCCGGTAAATATGCTTACCAACTCTGCGCTCGACCCGGTATCGAAGATACCCGAGCTTAAAGTGTGCGCAGTGCGAGTTGAGAGAGCGTAATTTACAGCAAATAACCGATGGCAGATAGCAGATAGCAGATAGCTTAAAGCTTATGACAGAGCAATGAGCTATGAACTACGAACAATGAATAACGAACTAAAAATCTCCCCACTTTCGACTAATAGATTCCCGAATTTCTTTAGTTTTCCCCATTCCCACAGCGTTATCCACAATATATGGGCATATTTGCATAAACAGACTCAATATATTGTACTTTTTTGTTTTTTCCAAAAGAAGTTTTTTGGGTTAAAGGAACTTTTGCGTTGGTTAAAATGTGATATTTGGCTGGTAGTATGCCATAATTTTGTCTAAAACTGAAAACGTTTTCAGTTAAGGAGTGTTTATAGCAAAAATAGCTATTCGTCATTGTCTAAAAGCTATTTTTTTGAAGGGAGTTACATTAGGATTGGAGGATAGGGGAGGGTAACATATTTATGAAAAATTTATAAGGATTGGTAAGAGCTCTTGATAATCGAACAAATGTTTGGTAAATATGATGTATATATCGTAAATGTGAAAAAATAACGAAGTAAACTTTGCATACATTCGTTGACACAATAGATACAAACCGATATACTTTGTATACATTATGTAAAAGATGTAAACAAACTATGAAAAATATTAAAATTGGCACAAACATTGAACAAAAAGATGGATTTAAAGCCTTCATTCCAAATCCTTTTCCACCGAAGAAAGGTTTTGATTTTGATCCAAAAACTTTAAAGAATAACGACAAGGCAACTCGATTACTCGGCAAGCTTGATGGCATTACAAAATTTCTGCCTGATGCCGATTTTTTTCTTTTAATGTATCTAAGAAAAGATGCTGCTTCTTCGAGCCAAATCGAGGGCACAATGGCGACAATGATTAATGCCATTGAAGCTGAAATAAAAATAAAAACAAACATACCGGAAGACGTTAACGATATATTGCGCTACATCAAAGCGCTTAATTACGGGATAAAAAGAGTAACAACGGATAATTTTCCGATGGCACTTCGATTTATACGAGAATTACACGAACAACTTATGGACAAAGCGCGTTCTACTCATTTTCCTGATCCAGGCCAATTTCGCAAAACACAAAATTGGATTGGTGGTACTCGTCCGGATAACGCCAGTTTTGTACCTCCGCCCGTTGATGATATGCGAAGAGCGCTCAACGATCTTGAAAAATTTATACATACTGATGACACTATACCAACCATAATTAAGGCAGGAATAATCCATGCGCAATTCGAGACAATCCACCCGTTCTTAGACGGTAATGGTAGGACTGGCAGAATGTTAATCACCTTTTATCTTTGGAAAGAAGGCTACCTAGAAAGGCCCGTCTTGTTTTTATCGTCTTTCTTTAAAAAATATCAAAAACTCTATTACGAAAAATTATTTGGATATCACAACGGAAATGTGTCTGATTGGATTGATTTTTTTCTTGACGGCGTGATTGAAATTTCCAATGAAGCTATTGATATTGTAGATAAAATAACATTACTGCGAGAAAGAGATATGACAAAAATTCAAAAACTAGGAAAACGTGCTTCAGAAAGCGCCGCCATTATTTTGCCGAAACTTTACAGCCAGCCAATTGTAAATAATAATGTTATTCAAACTTGGACAGGATTTACGCGTGCTGGAGCACAAACTGTCATTGACCGATTTATTAAAATGGAAATTCTATCGCCCAAAGATAAAGATAAAAAATACGGCCAGTCCTTCATATATAAAGAATACGTCGATATCTTTATTAGCAACGAGTAATAAGGTGTTTTGAGCTTTGGGTATTTACCCCCTAATTCTTCCTTTGACCTTCGTCCAAAACGGAAAAAATTTGTTTAGCAATTAACAATAAAAGTTGCGTGGGAAAGCAAAATGAAAGGTAAAAAATGTGCGCAAGCCACTTTGCGCTTGACTTTTCTATATTTTCTCCACTACGCTCCATAAACTTCTTTTGTTCTCGTTCCGTTAGGTGAAATTTTTAGCCGTTTAGCTTGCAAAAGAAAATTTTTATTCTTCTTCCTTTCTTGCCTCAGAATATTGTTTAAGCTTCTCGTTTATGACCTTTATGCTGTCGCGGAGGCCTTTCTTTATGTCCTTTTCAAGCTGGCCGCTCTTTGCATCTTTTATGAACTTATCGAAGGCATCGGTTAAGCTATCGAAGCCATCCGCAACCTGTGCTCTCATTTTTTTTGCTTTTTCGCTCTCAACCGTTGTCTTAAACGCATCCTTCAATTGAGCCCCCATCACTTTCAACTCAGCGATGATATCCTCAAGTTTCGGCTCCTCGGTTATCTTTTTCTTTTCCTCCACTTTTCCTCCTATATCCGTTTTTATTATGTTCTCTCTCACTCTTTCTTTTCAAACATTTCTGCAGCCGGGCAACCGACTTCCTTTTGTTTGCAATATTTGCAGGCAAATTGTCCTCTGATAACTGCGGTTCCGCCAAAGGAGATGATTATAAAAATTGCGAGGATCGCTAAAAGAGGCCAGGAAAAGTCCTTTACCAAAATAATTATTCCGCCGGCAATTGGAAATATGTTTACCATGAAATCTGGAATAAGCGTATACCAGACAAGCTCCTTTTCAGCAAATTTTTTGGGGTCGCCTTTCTTAAAGAAAAGAAGGGCAACCTTGCCCTTACCGAGTCCGCAAAGTTTATCGTAATAGTAACAATCTATACAGCTTCTTTTTAAAATCATAAATTCAACCCAGAGACAATATAACAGGTAAAGGATGCCTATCCAGATGCTTATTTTGGATAGGAGGTAGAATCCGAGACCATATATCAAAATCATTAAGGAATTTGCAAGCAAAACAATCCAAACCGGGAAACTTTCATATCCATCTAATTTTTTCATGTTTTCCTCGAGCTAACGGCAGAAGGTTCTAAGCATCCCCATAGCTCTTTTTAAGATGCCCGAATGGTTCTTCAGTCTATCTTCATACTCTATCCCCATTGCCTCAGCGAGAACCCCGATTACATTTTGGACTTCAAACGAATATTTATCTTCGGTTTCGCAGAAGGCCATGTGACACCCCGCGCACATGCTTGCGAGAATGTCGGCTCCGGTGTTTTGCGCCTCCACCATTCGTTGTTTCGTCATATTTTTTGCGACGCGTGGCTTAGAGAATAAAGCGGCTCCACCGCAACAAAGCGCCTTTTCTTTTGTGTGTTTCATCTCAACGATTTCAACGCCTGGGATTGCTCCAAGCAGCTCGCGAATGCTATCGTATTTGCCGGCTCCTCTGCCCAGATGACATGGATCATGGATGGTAATCTTCTTATCTATCGTCTTTTTAAAGTTGATTCTCTCCAAATTATCTCTTAGAAACGGGATTATGTGCTGACATTTGAAAGGCAAATTTTCTTCTTTGCTGATTTCGGTTAATCGTTGATAACATGTGGAGCACCAAAGGATGGTCCCTCGTGGCGAGAGCTTGTCGAGGGCCATGGCGAGATTTATAGCTCTTTCTCTTGCCTCTTTTGCGTTTCCGGACATCGAGTCGAGAGCTCCACAGCAATAATTGGCGCCACCGGAAAGGGCGGCAAATTTTACCCCTAATTCATCTAAAATATCAAAAGAGGCCAGGACCTTATCTGCAACTATCGGGTAGAGGCATCCCAAAAAAACGGCCACATCAACGTCGGGGACTTCGTTTAGCCAGATCATTTCATTCTTATTGAACATTACTTTTGAAAGAATTCCGAAGGCATTTAACTTGTCTGTGGGAACTGAAAGCTTTAAGGCAAACGGAGCGGCTTTTCCGCGCTCCTTTAGCCTGGCTTTGATTAGTTCATTTATGGCAGATGTGTTTAGGTCAACGGGGCAGGAAATTTCGCACGAATGGCAATGCATGCAAAGATAAGCGCTCTCGTACACATCGTTCGACAAAGTCCCGCTTATTAGAAAATCGAGCCGCTTTTTTTGCAGTTCCCTTAAATCGGCATTGGCGAATTTGCTGAACTTGATAATCTCGCATTCTTTCAAGCACTTGGCGCAGCCGATACATTTGGTGAGAACTTCATTTTCAAAAGAAATAATAAAATGGTCAGATGGATTTAAATTTTTGTTTAAGTCTTTCATTGGCGCCCCTCCGCGTAACCTTATATCTAATTGTGTACTTACATTTATTATTTGCAGAAAGGAAGAAAAACTCCTTTTTTAAATTTGAAATTTTTATGAGGTTGGGATATCGATGCTTACGGTTTTTTTTGTGGGGAGAATATTTTCCAGGAATTTAATGTGGCGAATTATGTAAGTTCTTTTTGACGGTATTTTAATAGATGCTGTCAAAGTGCCTTCTTCTACTTTTAAATCGGTTATCTCAACCCCCTTTTGATCGGCCCAGTCTTTGGCTGTCGCTTGAGCTTGTTCAGCTGAGCCGGTTAGCTTGTAGTTGATCGCCGCCGCATTCGCGATATCAGCTGCTGTTCTTGAGCTATGCCAGTAGCTTGTTATGACTATGCCGACGTCATTCATGATGACGAATGCGATCACGACGATTAGAATTATTTTAAGGGCGCTTCCGAGCAGTTCTCTCATGATTTTTCACCTTTCTTCTATTGAAAAACCAGATTATGGCTGCGCTTGTAAGGATTATTAGAGCAAAGCTTCCAATTAAGGCCACATACCAAGTTTTCTTGGAAGATTGCTCCCCAAAAAGCGTTACACTTGCCTCTTTTATATTTTTATCGCCATTATTGATAAAAACTTTAATTTTTTGTCCGCCTGCCTGCCGATAGGCATAGCTTTTTTGATTATCAAGCGGGAGATTAACTAGGTTTTTCTCTGGCTTTAAAATTACCCTTTTTCCTGTCCCGGAATTTAGATTTACAAATACATTAAAGTCATAATCAGAGCGGTTGCGCACGATGATTTGTGCCTCATTGTTTTTTAATCTCGCCTTGGGCTCGATGAATACTTTATCCAGTTCGGAGTCTATGGTTTCAATTACGTTTGTTAAAAAAGCCAAACCTCGGTTTGCAACCACGGGGTTTTCAGATAGTCTCCAATCATTTGCTTCGGCTATGAGAATTTGTTTGTGCAATTTATTCAATAGGGGATTGTCGTCTTCAACCACTTTCCCGAAATTGGACAATTCGGTGTGGGCAAGCCCTATGTTTTCGTCGTATTTTACTTGAAGGTAGCTCTTTTCTCTTCTTGGTTCGAGAAGCTCGATTGGCTGACTGGGAGTTTGACCCAGCTCAAATGCGATATCCAATGTTACTGGGTTTAACCAGGGTCCCTCGAGGAAGAGATAGATGTTTTCGAGGAGTTCCGTTGACGGTTGCCAACCCGGGCTGTCGGGGACTATCACCACGATTTTTTGCTTGTAGGGCTCTTTTAAGTAAATTTGGGCGAGCTGTCCGGCCAAAAGCTGTACCGCTTCGTGAGGGTCTTCCTTTTTTACGAATGAGTTTGAGATTTCTTCGTCCGCGAATAAAACGGATACCCTATCTCCCTTTATGTTTTGAACCCTATATGGCTTGAAGATATCTTTTGTTTCTAATCCCTCGGATTTACCTACGGTGGGACCGAAAAGATTGCTATTTAATACGGTATATTCAATATCTTCGCTTCTTAAACACGACAATGAGTTCAAATTTGATGTTAGATTTGGGCTGAACATTCCTTTTGGTTCTTCAGATAAGTGGAATGTTTTCATGATTACTTCCTTGCCTAAAGCCACCTGAAGGTCGGCATCGTCTGCTCCCCACTCTTCGTTTGTAAGCTCGTTTAAGAGAGGGTAGGAATAGGGAGCGGGCATGAGTTCCAACTGCTTATTTTTAATCGCCCTCTCAAATCCTTCCAGGATTTTGGTTGCGCGTTGGGCCTCTTTTGAGTTCTCCCCTATGTTCTTAATTTTTCCTTTGGCAAGAATTTTGTAACCGTCACTTATATCTCGAAGCTGTTCCACAAAGAGCGGGGTTATGTTCATCGAAACATTTACCGCTGGGTGTGCGTTTAATGCTTCCAAATGTTTCTGACACACACCTTTCTTGTCGCAGGCGACCTGGAGCTCGTTATCCAGGAATATGCCCTGCGGATTAAAGTGTGCGGTTTCATGGAGGTTCCAGATGAGCGCCACGGCCAATGGCATTTTTACTTCATCTAAAATGGTGAGGAATGTTTGTTTTTCCACAAGGACTTCGTTTTCTTTTATAAATCTTAACTGAACGGGATAAACTCCTTCTGATAAGTTTAAATTGGAGACATCCTTTTTTAGGCTAAATTTCTTGGTCTTTTCAGAGAAAATGCTACCGGGATAAAATTTTCGTTCGTAAATTTTCTCTCCGTTTTCGGGATTCTCAATTGTTAAAATTGCCTTGGTGTTACTGAGTTTATTTTTTGAAAGGTTTTTAATTGTAACCGATAAGGAAAAGCTCTGGTTGGGTTCATAAAATGGTTTATCGAAGACGAGTCCCAGCTGAGCTTCATTTGCGGCCCAAGAAATGCATGCAAATGTGAAAAAGAGAGAGGTTGTCATCATTAAAAAAAAGGTGTATCTTTTCATTGCGCTTCCTTTTTAGTTCCTTCTTTTTTATGTAATCACCTTACTTAATTTGTGGAAGGATTATGATTGAATCTAAAGAATATGTTTACATATTAAATAAAATAATTAAATAGGAAGGACGACTTTAATGACAGCAAAAAATCATAACGAAGCTGATTTGAAAATCCCAAACGAGCTGCCGCTGATTCCTTTGAGAGATTTAATAATCTTTCCCAATCTTGTGGTACCTCTTTTTGTGGGACGGGAAAGATCCATAAACGCCTTGGAAGCGGCGATGCACGAAGACCATATGGTGGCTTTGGCCGTTCAAAAAGATGTTGAGGTTCAGGACCCGCTTCCGGAGGATCTTTATGAAGTAGGTTCGGTTGCTTTGGTAATGCAGGAATTGAAACTTCCCGATGGTACTGCTAAGGCTCTGGTAGAGGGGATGTCTCGTATAAAGATTAAAAAATTTATTCAGGTTGACCCCTATTTTAAGGTGGAGATTGAGGTTGTTGAGCAAGAAGCTAAAAAAGACTTAGAGACGGAAGCTTTAATGAGGAACCTTATCTCTCAATTTGAAAAATGCGCTAGGTTGGGTAGGCCGATCCCCCCTGAAGTTTTGGTAGCATCTTTAAACATCGACGAACCGGGTAGGTTGGCTGACTTTGTGGCCTTTCATTTAAATTTGAAGACCGATGGCAAACAAGAGATATTGGAGGCCATAGGCCCAAAAGAAAGATTACAGAAAGTCTCCTCCTTTTTATCCAAAGAGCTCGAAATTTTAGAGCTGGGTAGCAAAATTCAAAACAGGGTAAAGGAGCAGATGACAAAATCCCAAAGAGAATATTTCCTAAAAGAACAGTTGAGGGCGATCCAAGAGGAGTTGGGGATAGAGGATGAGCGGGTTGCGGAAACTCAAGAATTAAGAGACAAGATTGCTAAAACGAAAATACCAAAAGAAGTGGAAGAGAAAGCCCTTAAGGAAATCGGTCGGCTTGAAAAGATGCCGCTTGCTGCGGCCGAGGCCTCTGTTGTGAGAACCTATCTCGATTGGTTAATTGACTTGCCTTGGGCCAAAAAATCGAGAGAGAAATTAAATATTGAAAAAGCAAGTGAGATTCTTGATGAAGATCACTATGGCCTCGAAAAAGTAAAAGAACGTGTGTTGGAACACTTGGCGGTTCGAAAGTTGGCAAAAGAAAAAATGAGGGAAGCCATACTTTGTTTTGTTGGGCCGCCTGGAACCGGCAAAACTTCCATTGGCAAATCGATTGCAAGGGCGCTTGGGCGAAGGTTTATCAGAGTGTCTCTCGGCGGTGTTCGAGATGAAGCTGAAATCAGGGGACACAGACGGACGTATGTTGGCGCTTTGCCGGGCAGGATAATTCAGAGTATAAAGCAGATTGGTACCAGCAATCCCGTTTTTATGATGGACGAAATAGACAAAGTCGGAGCCGATTTTAGGGGGGATCCAACGGCCGCCCTTCTTGAGGTGCTTGATCCCGAACAAAATGGCGCTTTTAGCGATCACTACCTTGAGGTCCCCTTTGATCTTTCCGATGTCATGTTCATAACTACCGCGAATATATTAGACACTATACCACCGGCCCTTAAAGACAGGATGGAGGTTATTCACTTTCCGGGGTATACGGAAGAGGAGAAATTAAAAATCGCCCAACAGTTTTTGATACCAAAACAACTTGAAGCCCATGGTCTTAAAGAAAAGGACCTAGAAATTACCGAGGAAGCAGTGGTAGAAATAATAAGGGAGCACACAAGGGAGGCCGGCGTAAGAAATCTAGAGAGAAAAATAGCCGCCGTTTGTCGTCAAATTGCAAGGAAAATTGTTGAGGGAGAAAAGAAACTTTTTAAAATAATACCGGATAATTTAACCGATTTCCTTGGCCCCTCACAATTTCATTATGGTTTGGCTGAAGAAAGAGATGAGATTGGGGTGGCCACCGGGCTGGCTTGGACGGAGGCCGGCGGGGATATCATATCTGTTGAGTCTACGCTTATGAAGGGAAACGGAAAACTTACCCTCACGGGTCACCTGGGTGAGGTCATGCAGGAGTCCGCACAGGCGGCGCTGAGTTATGCGCGCTCCAAAGCGAAAGAGTTCGGAGCGCCTGAAAATTTTTATGATAAATACGATATTCATATCCATGTTCCCGCTGGAGCGATACCAAAAGATGGTCCGTCTGCGGGGATTACCATGGCAGTTTCTCTGATATCGGCGCTAACCAAGGCTCCCGTCAAAAAAGATGTCGGCATGACTGGCGAAATTACTCTTCGAGGGCATATTCTACCGGTCGGGGGCATAAAAGAGAAAGTTCTCGCCGCTCATAGGGCTGGTTTGAAAAAGATAATCGTTCCCAAAGAAAATGAGAAGGATTTGGATATAGTGCCGGAGCAAGTGCGCAAGGAGTTAGCATTTATATTTGTCAAAAATGTGGTCGATGTTCTCAAGGTCGCGCTAAAGGAACGACCAAAGCTTAAATCCAATAAAAAGGGCAAAAGTTGAGAATAGGTGTAATTTCGGATACTCACGTTAAAACGGAAGAAGACCTCGATCGCTTAACAGAAATTGTCCATTGCCACTTCAAAGAGATAAATATTATCCTTCATTCTGGCGATATGGTGGATTTGCGTGTCCTCGAGGTCTTAAAAGATGTGGCCAAAACGGTTGCCGTAAGAGGAAATATGGATTTTCCCGATACCAAGAAGGTTTTACCGGAAAAAATCGTTGTTGAAGTCGGTGGATGTAAAATTGGCATGATGCACGGTTGGGGTTCCCCTGTTGATCTTCCGCAAAGGGTAAGGAGAGAGTTTAGCGACGTTGATTGCATAGTTTTTGGTCATAGCCACTCATTTTACAATCAGGTAATTGACAATGTTTTATTGTTTAATCCCGGTAGTGCTATGGATAGGGCATTTACCGGCCAAAACTCACTTGGGTTTCTTGACATTGACGAGTCGACAGATAAAAATTGTGGTTCGATATCTGGAAAGATAGTTAAGATTTAGTGAGGCAACACGGGTGGAACTGAGCGGACGGAATCATCCAGCTTTTTAAAAACTTCTACTTCCTTCTCTTCGCAGGCGGGCTTGATGGATTTTATCGCATGTTTAAAAACCAGCTCTTTACCATATTTTGTCCTAATAACCAAAGAAAATTCATCGTAAGCTTCAATTTTTCCTTTCCAAACCTCATTGTCCATTCCTAGTATCTCGATCTTCTCTTTGTTGTGATGAAGTTCCTTAAGGAAGGCATTTTGGGCAAATCCTCTACTTAACTGGGGTCTGGGATCATATTTCTTAAACTCACTTTCAGGTTTTTCCTTCTCTTTTTTTACCACAGGTTCTTTATTTTCCTGTTTTGTAGGTTCTGCCGATTTATACTGGCTTTTGATTTCTACAGGTCTTTTAGTTTGAGTCGGGGCGGGCATTTTGCTTGTTTTTTTCAAGTAATTGACCACTTCACTCACATCCGTAGCGCATCGTTCGCAGATATCTGCTCGCACGCCTTGTTCAGATAGATCCAGGTCATCATAGATGGCTGTATTTAAAACCCAGAGCTTTTCTGTCTTTTTGTTACAAATACTGCATTTGCCTTCCTTCATTGCGCGCCACCTTTTAATTGATTATTTTTTAATATAATACTTTATTTGAGAATAGTCAAAGTTAAAGGAGGAGATTAAATTTTAATTTTCTCAGAAAATTGTGTTCATGACTGGGGTGAATATTACAATATATCTAGATAAAGGATATAATTTTATTAAATAACGTGATAATGGCGCCAAATTAATTTGATTAAAATGCCAAGAATTGAAATATATTTATCCAACAGGCGATTAAGAAAGGAAGAGCAATGAAGGATAAAACGCCAACATCTATGATGACCCAACATCCCGATGCTTCAACCTATATATCCATTCAAGAAGAACCAAAGGAAGCCATCTTTTCTCTCACTCCGGCACCGGATGGTCTGGGGCTTGAAGAGGCGATGGTCGATTTTGAAGGGAAACTGACTCCTTACCAACAGACATCTCAGATTGTTTTAGGGCTGATCGGAAAGGGGATTTTGCCCGGGAAAGAAGTCTTTGTAACTCCGCGGATTCCAAGTGGCGTGGAAGAGGGAGTTTTTCGACAATTAATGGCTTTAATGTCCGTCGTCGAATCAAATTATCATGCCTGGAAGCAGTCTAATATCTATGCGATTAAAGAGATTATCTTGCCGATGTGCAGGGGGTCTGAGGAGATTCTTGCTGTGCGAGAGAGAGTCATCGACGTTATCGAGCTTGCCCATAAAGAATTCGGGCTGAGTAAGGATCGCAACCTTATAAAGGTGATTCCGCTCATAGAAACCATACCTCAAATATTGGATGTTTACACCATTTTTAAGGATTATTTGAACGGTTGCAGAGAGAAAGGGTTAAAAACCGAGAGGTTACGCTTCATGCTGGGTCTTTCCGATCTTGCTCTTACCTACGGGATGGTGGCCGCCGCTCTCTCAAATAAAATCGCGATTGCGGATGGTTATCGCTTGCAAAAAGAGCTTGGGGTTGAGATGGCTCCTATTTTAGGAGGTGGAACGCTTCCGTTTAGAGGTTATTTTACTTTGGAAAACATAGATAATGTCATGGAGGACTATCGTGGAGTTCGCACACTAACCATTCAGTCTGCCATGAGATACGACCACGGCTACGATAAAACGAGAAAATTGGCAGAAATCCTTAAAGAGAGGCTCCCCTCCTCACGCCCCTTGGATTTTGATGATGATTTCCGCTCAACTTTGATAAATATAATTGGCATCTTTGTAAAGCATTACTTAACCTGCTTTTATGATGTAAGCGATGTTGTTTGTAGAATATCTGATTTGATACCAGGGCAGAGGGACCGGTTGGCGAGAAAAAGCGATGTTGGTTACGCTAGAGATTTCCCGCATCCCCTTGAGCTGGCCGATCTTTTAACAGACAAAACTCTTGCGGATGAGGTAAGAAAGTCATACAAGAAGGGTGGTGGTGAATTGCCCAGAGCGATATCTTACACAGCGGCCCTGTATAGTATCGGACTTCCCCCCGAAATTATCGGAGTTGGCAGGGGATTAAATGAGGTTGAAAAGCGTTATGGAAAGAAGATTTTAAATCAGTTTCTTGAGTGTTATGTTGGTCTTAAGAGCAGCCTCGCATTTGCCTGTAGGTTCGTTCATCTTGCCAATGCCGCGGAGTTTTTGCCGCCTCAAGTTATCTCGCTTGTGGAGGATGATCTTAGACTCATAGAAAAATATCTGGGCATAAAATGGTATGAAAAGACAAAACAAGATAAATTCTATGACACGATTTTGGAAACCATGAAACCAATGCTTAAACAGGTTATTGGGGTTGAAGGTGAGCCAATTGTAAGCGACGAAGGTTTGGAGTTCAATCTTGTGAACGAGTGGGTTTTAAAACTGGGCAAAATGAGGGGAAGTCTTGGTTAGTGGTCCCCCTCATCAAACAAGAATTCAATCTTTGTTGATTTGGGCTCCTCCCCTTTTATGGATGGTGGCTATATACTTCTTTTCTTCATTGCCCGCTTCGGGTGTTCCATCCTTCTTGCCCGATTACGTTTTCCATTTCTTTGAATACACCATCCTTGGCATCTTGTTTCTAAGGGCGTTCGAAAAACAAAAAGAAACCTCAAAAAGGGCCCCGTTTCTAACTGCGAGCTTATGTATTGTTTACGCTGCTTTAGACGAGTTGCATCAATTTTTCGTTCCCACTCGCGATTGCAGCTTGAAAGACTTTGCGGTCGATGTTGTGGCTATTTTGTTTATCATATTTGTTGCTCTTTTGATCGAGCGGGGGCGAAGGGGTAAAACGAGCAAATATCGGGAGAAAAGTTCGTGATAAATCTTCGAGAAGCTGGTTGTGCTGACAATCAAGCATTATCAGATTTAGAGATGGCTTGTCCTCAAGGAAAAGATGTAAAGCTCCTTTTGGAACGGGAAGATTTCTTCGCGCGCTCCAAGATGTATGAGCGCGCCCACACATTTGTTGCGGAAGAAGAGGGCAAGGTTGTCGGCGTTATCTCATGTGCTTTTAAAGACGTCAATTTAAATGGGGCGACCCTTAAAGCGAACTACATCTATGACCTTAGGGTTCACCCCGATTTCAGAAGAAGGGGCATTGCCACTAAACTGGTGGATGCCGTTGAAATCCTGGCAAGAGAAAATTCAGTGGATTTTGGCTACGGGTTCATCGTGGATGATAACACGGCACCTCGAAAACTCTTGGTTAAAAAGGGGTTTTCCGTTAAGCGAAGGTTTGAATTACCCACTATCCAAATTTCTAGAAAGAGAAAAGTTCAAAAAGTCGAGGTTAAACTTGCTCAAAGTAGAGAAAATATCGCCAGGGTGTCCGAAGTACTAAGCGAATATTATAGGAATTACTCCTTCTTTATCTCGGAAAGCGAAGATAAATATTTTGACAGGGTTTCAAAGATGAATTCAGAAGGGGTTTTTTACGCAGAAGGAGACGGTGGATTTGCCACCGTTTCAATTTTGGATTACTCAAAGATATTTAACATCTGTGTTCTTGATTTGCCCATAACCCTTAAACTTATGGGATTTCTTTCTTATATAATTAGACCCTTCTTATCATTTCCGAACGTTCCCAAAAAGGGTGGCACCATAAAGCAATGGTATCTCTTCGATGTGGGTTTCTCCGAAAAAGAGGGTGAATTTTTATTTCAGGAGCTTTTAGATTATGTAAACAACTTGGCGGTAGATAAAGGCATCGATTGCTTGGTTTGCGCCATTGACACGGGAAATCCAGCCCACAAGATTTTGTCCAAGCGAGCCCTTGTTAAATTGCAGGGTGAAATTATTATGAAACCATACACAAAAAGTGTTCCAAACAAAATAACCAAAGTTTACTTGGATGTTCGTGATTTATAGCCCGTGTTTTTAAGGTATTAATTGAGTAATATGTAATTACAACTCGACTTGTATGCAGGTAAGGGTGCGGATTACTCCCTTAATCCTTTGGATTTTTGCGACCACCAGATTCCCCAGTGCGTTGAAATCGGGGGCCTCTACAAAAGCAATTGCGTCATATGGCCCGGTAACGGCATTTACGGACTTTACTCCCTCAATATCAGTTGCTCTTTTTACGATTTCACCCGCCTCTCCCGCTTCGGCTGTGATTAAAATGTATGCGCTAACCATTAATCCCACCTCCTAATTGAATTTTACCATTACATTCTTTGATATGCTCAGATATTTTGGGTTTCTATGATTGCCTCGTTATTTTCGATCTCTATACTTGTTCCGAGTTTTTCGGAAATTTTTTTGAGTCTGCCGAGAATGATGTCGGCCTCATCGCCCTTGACCATCTGAGGTTTTCCATCTGGGGTTAAATATACGGGAATTGCCCTTGCCTCAAGGGTTTTTTCCTGGCTAATTTTGCACTTTAAGATGAATGCCTCCCCCGTTTTGCGGCTGTAATGGTCAAAGACGAAATCCCCTAAGCTGTAGGCGATGAGTTTATCCTTGTAAATCTCTATTCCCTGAATCACGTGTGGATGGTGCGCGACCACGAGGTCGGCGCCGGCATCTATGGCTAAGTGCGCCAGTTCTATTTGGGATTTTATCGGATAGTCTTCGTATTCAACTCCCCAGTGAAAGGAAACTATAACGAAGTCTGAATTTTCTTTTGCGTCTTTTATCCCGTTGGTAACAAGAGCGTAAGGCGATCGCGCGTGAGCAATCCCCGCTCTGGTTGAAGAGGGTAGAAATCCATTGGGGATTATGTATGAAAAAGCAAGGAAGGATGCCTTTTTTTCATTTATCTCCATCATTGCGGGCAAGAGAGCTTTCGATGAGTTCATTCCGGCTCCTGCATGATAAATTCCGTATTCATCGAGAATATTTATAGTGTCCCTCAAGGCTTCTGTCCCAAAATCGAGGGAATGGTTGTTTGCCAACGATACGGCATCGATGCCCGCATTTTTTATACCTATTGCCCATGAGGGGTGCCCTCTGAAGGTGTACTCTTTATCGGCTTTCGTGCCCCTTGTTGAAAGGGCGCATTCGAGATTTGCAATCGTGACATCGGCGCTTGTTAATATCTTGGTCACATCGGAAAAGGGCTCATCGATGCCGTATTTTTTAATCATCTCCCCGACTTGTCTATCCAAAAGCACATCACCAACGGCAATTACTGTAAGTTCCTTTGGGACGGAGATGGCCGCATCCGGTTTTGAAGTTTCATCGGAATGGTTTTTAGGTGGGGGGTTTTCCTCTTTTTTGATGATTGCTTCATTTGTTTTTGCGGTCGTCTGTTTTGAAATTGAATTTTTAAGATTATTTTGATAGAAGATAAAGAGAACACAAAGAAAAAACAAAATAACTGAGAATACAATCAGTTTTGTTTTTTTTCGTTTTTTTTGGTTTAGTTTCAAATTATCTAATCTTTTACCCATTATCTCAGATCATTGGTTTCAGATGAGTGTTCATGCAATAAGCGCTAACTTATGATATATTCAATTTTATCATTTCTTTGGGTAATTGACAGAAAAGGTTGCCCAAAAAGTTGATCATCCTTTTGGAAGAGAAACAGGAGGCGCAAGGCAACGATGAAAGAGAAATATTTAAGGCAGCTTTCCCCTGTTGATGAGGTTATGGAACTTCCCGCCATAAAAGATTTAACTCCAAGATATCCTCGAGCGGTGGTGGTAAGCGCGGTTCGTTCCGTCATCAACAAGCTAAGAGAGACGATTTTGGCTACAAAAAAAGAGGATGAATTGCGGAATATATCGCTTGAGCCAGATGATCTAGTTCCCCTTGTGCGCGAGTTAGTAAAAGAGATTATGTCTCCGAGTTTAAAAAGGGTTATAAATGCGACCGGGGTTGTGGTTCATACCAACCTTGGACGTTCAATCCTGGCGTCATCGGCCGTTGATGCCGTGCTCGGCGCGGCGGGCAATTATTCAAATTTGGAATTTAACTTGGTTGAAGGCATGCGGGGAAGCAGGCATATTCACGTTGAGAATTTACTCTGCAGTTTGACCGGCACTGAGGCAGCCATGGTGGTGAACAACAATGCAGCCGCGGTTCTTTTGGCTTTAAGCACGATTGCCGAAGGCAAAGAGGTTATTATTTCCAGAGGGCAACTTGTAGAAATTGGCGGCTCCTTTAGAATACCCGATGTTATGCGTCAAAGCGGGGCAATCTTGCGGGAGGTGGGCACGACCAACAAAACGTATCTTGAGGATTATCGTAATGCGATAAACGAAGAGACGGCCCTTCTTTTGAAGGTGCATACAAGCAATTTTAGAGTCGTAGGTTTTTCCGCGGAAGTTTTGCTGCATGACCTAGTTAAGCTGGGCAAAGAGAATGATTTATATGTCATGGAAGATTTGGGAAGCGGCGTTTTGGTTGATTTATCAAAGTATGGTCTCTCACATGAGCCGACGGTATATGAGTCCGTTAAATCGGGAGCCGATGTGGTGACTTTTAGCGGGGATAAACTTTTGGGTGCGCCCCAGGCGGGTATAATTGTTGGCAAAAAAGAACTTATCGATGCGATGAAGAAGCATCCGTTGGCGAGGGCTCTACGTGTAGATAAAATGACGCTTGCGGGACTGGAGGAAACTTTGAGATTATACCTTGACCCTGCAAAAGCGGTTGAGAAGATACCTACGCTTAATATGATTTTAGTCCCGCAAGCAGAGCTTAAGAGAAAAGCGGAACGGCTCGCAAAAAAGATTAAAGAAAAAACGAGAGGTAAATTTGAAGTGGGGGTTGCAGAAGATATATCGCGAGTTGGCGGCGGCGCCTTACCGCTTGAGGAACTTCCCACGGCGGTTGTAGTTTTATCTCCCAAAGGTTTGTCGGCATCTGAGTTTGAGAATAAACTTCGTAAGTCAGATCCTCCGATTATAGTTAGAGTGCATGAGGACAGGGTCCTTTTGGACGTAAGAACCATTCAGCTTGAGGAAATAGGAGAGATTGTCGGCGCTTTAGCGATGCTATCCTCCGACATGTAGTTCTGCGGTTTTAGTAGTGGATGAGTGTTTTTTGTTCACGATGTTGCCGATTTGGGTATGGCAGGGATTACCACAGACCTCTATGTCGGGTTCTATGGTTGTGGTTTTTAAACTTTGGTTTTTGAGGTGCTCTTTTGAAAAATATTATTATCGGAACAGCGGGTCATATCGATCACGGAAAAACCACTTTAATCAAGGCTTTGACCAGCACCGACACTGATAGATTAATAGAGGAAAAAGAGAGAGGGATCTCGATAGATCTCGGTTTTGCTCAGTTTAAACTCCCCAGTGGCAACAGAGTTGGAATTGTTGATGTGCCAGGTCACGAGAGATTCGTTAAGAACATGCTTGCCGGAGCAACTGGTATGGATTTGGTTCTTTTGGTTGTGGCTGCGGATGATGGGGTGATGCCCCAAACCAAAGAACATCTGGCTATCGCCAATCTTTTGGGTGTAGAGAAGGCCGTGGTGGTGGTAACCAAGGTTGATTTGGTCGAAAAAAGTTGGCTCGAGTTGGTGATCGATGATATTAAGGGAATGTTGAAGGGGACCAGTTTTGAATCAAGCCCGATAATATCCGTTTCTTCAGTTAAAGGTATCGGTTTTAAGGAACTTATCGAAGAGATAGATACGGTTGCAAAAGAAGTGACCGAGAAGGATTTGCAAGCCCCTTACCGTCTCCCTGTGGACAGAGTTTTTACGTTAAAAGGGATTGGCACCGTAGTTACTGGGACTCTCTGGTCGGGAAAGATATCTGTGGAGGAACAGGTCGTTATTTTACCTAAAGGGATAGATGCAAGAGTCAGAAGTTTGCAGGTACACGATGAATCGGTTGAAACAGCTTATGCTGGTCAACGTGTTGCGATTAATCTGGCCGGCATAAACTTGGAGGACGTTAAGAGGGGCGATGTTATGCTTCCTCCAAATTATCTTAAACCGACATATATGTTCGACGCAAGACTTCACCTTCTGCCCGATGCGCCAAAATCGCTTAAGAATAGAGCAAGGGTTAGAATTTACCATGCTACGCACGAGATTTTAGGTAGGGTGATTCTTCTTAATAAAGAGGAATTAAATCCAGGAGAAAGTGATTTTGTGCAGTTCCGTCTGGAAGCTCCGATAATCCCGAAATATGGAGATAGATATGTGGTTCGGCGATATTCTCCGATGCTTACCATAGGAGGCGGAAAAATTATTGATGGGCACCCACACAAACACAAGCGTTTTAAGCCTGAAGTAATTTCTCGGCTAAAAATATTGGAAGGTGGTAAGTCCGAAGAAATTGTGAGGATTATCTTCAAAGAGTTCTTTGATTCCCTTATTACTAAGGAAGATATAGTTACGCACTACGAGCTTCCCGATGACAAATTAAATGCGATATTTAAGTCGCTAGTTGAAAAAGGAGAGGTGCTGTCCGTTGGAGCAACTGAAACCGAGAGCGATTTTTATTTGCACAAAGAGGGGTACGAGAACTTAAAAAAGGCGATACTTGATTATCTGGAGCGTTATCATAAAGAAAATCCGTTGAGCCCGGGGGCAAAGAAAGATGTTATGAGGGCTCAAATAATGTCCCATCTTTCTTCAAGACAAACCGATGCCCTTCTTGCGAAACTAAATACTTCCAAGTTTATTGTGTTGGAAGGAGATGTGATTCGTCACGCAAAAGCTAAAACTCAGCTTAGTAGGGAGCAGAGAGATAAACTCGAAAGGATCCTGGCGATATTAAAGGAGGGAATGTTCGCCCCCTTAACCCTGAATGAGCTGGAAGACAAGGTGGATATTTCCGCCGATGAGCTGAGGGAATATTTAAGAAAACTGACCTTGAAGGGTGATATTACAAGAGTAAGGTACGATTTATTCTATCATACAGGCGCTTTTACTGAAGCCAAGACCAAATTGGTTGATTTTCTTGAGAAAAATGAGAAAATAAGTCCCGTAGAGTTTAAGGACCTTCTGGGAGTAACTCGCAAATACGCTCTTCCTCTTCTCGAGTATTTCGATTCACAAAAGATAACTCGAAGGGTCGGAAGTGACAGAGTTCTCAGGTAGCTTCCAGCCGTCAGCCCCCAGCTCTCAGTAAGATTAAAAATTCGGGCATGGAACTGAGGAAACAAGGGAAACCAACAAAATAGTTGCAACAGATATCTTTGTTTTGGAAGTTATGCCCCAACTAGTCATAGTTTGGGGCAGAGAGCATAAGTTGTAGAAAGATTGAAAATTGAAAAATAACCAACAAGCCAATAAACTAACTATCTAACCAATATTTTCATCTGTCAACTATGGCCAATGAATGGCTGGAAACTGGTAGCTGGCAGCTGATTATGGGGGCGGATTGGTCCTGGTGGGTTGCCTGGTCTTCAAAACCATGGTGGGGCGTTAAGAGCGTCCCGGGTGGGTTCGATTCCCACACGCCCCCGCCATATTTCTTGGGGCAAGTTCTCGATTTTAATTTTAATTATTTTTTCTGTCTTTCCCAGGACTTGATGCATTCATCTTTCTGATAATGGTAATATTGACAAACTTCACAACTGTTGCAGACGATTGACCTTTTTGGGTGGTGAATCGGGCAATTCTCATTTAGCTCGAAACAGTTTTTATTTTTATTGTAGGCCTCACAATCTTTGCGGAATCTGTCTTTACACTCTCTGGCTTCCCAACACTTTTCTTTTTTGACGAACAGCTTATAGACTTTGCAGTCAGTGCAATATTCTTGCTCATGTTTTGAGCTACATGCTGTCCCTTCCGTTTCCCAGCATGGTTTTGAGACGTTGAAAGCGGGGCACACCTCCATGACCCCCATTGAACATTTGTGGATTACCGCGCAGATTGGAATATTATCCCATTTATCTTTCCCCAATTAAAACCCCTCCACTCAAAATGAATATAATTCATACTTTAGAGTAATATTATAATTTAACTTCTGCTTCAAACGAAATATTCCTTCTTGTCAATTATTTATTTTAAAAAAAGATAAATTTATCTGATAATGATAACAATAACCATTAAATAAAATATTAAGAGGGGGCTTATATGTTTTTAGGTGAGGAGCCATGTATTAAATCAAACAAGACAAAAGCGATTTTATTTGGGGTTATCGTTCTTCTATGTTGTTTTCTGGAATATTATTTCTATTTCATTTTAAAAACAAGCGTCTTTAATTCTGATTTATTTTTTATTCCCATCATCCTTGCCGCTTTTTGGTGGGGTTTAAGCGGCGGTCTTATAACTGGTTTGTTCTTTGGGCTGATTTATTTATTGAGAGGGTTTTTAAGCGCTTCAGTTTCAATTTCTGATTCCGCAGTTCTTGAAAGATTTTTAATATTTGTGGTGATTGGATTGTTGAGCGGACTATTCGGCGAAGAAAGAAAGAAATTGTTTGTGCGTTTGGATAAGATAAAAAACCAATTGGCGAAATCTGGCGAAGAACTTAAAGATTGGGGCAAAGTGCTGGAGGAAAGGATTCAAGCGAAAACAGAGGAGCTCTTTACCCTTTATAAAATTAGCAAAGAGACCTCTTCTACAATGGATATGAAAATGCTCTTAAAAAAGGTTTTAGAAATGACAATACCTATAATTGAAGCAGATATCGGAGCTATTTTGCTTCTGGATTTTGAGGGATTTTCAAAGTGCTGGGAGAAGAGGGGCTGTGGAAACAAAAATTGTCCCGCCTTCAAATCGAGCAATTTTAAGTGTTGGAGCATGTTGTCCCCTGATTCAAGTTCTTTGCAAACAATTGATTTAAAAAGAAAAATGAAACGTTGTATAAAATGTGAAGTTTTTAGGAACTTGGAGCTAAAACCAATTGTTTCTCGTGGGTTGAGCAAGAGAGTTGAGAACAATTTTTGCGTGAGAATTGGGGAAAGTTTTTGGGGGGAGGCCATTTTGAAGAGTCGGCCAGTTTTTGAAGAAGTAAGAGACATCTCTGATAACTTTGATTTGGTTAAAATATATTTAAATAATCTAAGGAGAATGGATTTTAAGATTCTTAAAAATTTGCATAAAGTTCAAGATCCCAACTTTAAAAAATTAAAAGAATCAAATCTTGAGTTTGATGAGGAGGTAATCATTCCAAAAACCCATATTACTCTGCCGCTTATTACTGAAGGCGAGATAATGGGAGTTCTTTATCTGGCCAATATGGAGAGCCGCCACTATGGAGAGGAAGAAATAAATATGCTTTCTACCGTTGCAGACAGGGTGGCTGTGGCTATAGAAAATGCTCAACTCCATAAAGAGACAAAGCTATTGACGATAACTGATGACCTCACAGGTATTTCTAATTACAGGCATTTTCAGGAACAGCTAAGGAGCGAATTGAGAAGGGCTGATCGGTACCATAGACCTTTATCCCTAATCATCTTGGACATTGACGATTTTAAGAAATACAATGACTCCTACGGTCACTGGGCTGGCAATCTTGCCCTCAAGTGTTTGGCAATATTATTGGAGGAGAACGTCAGAGAAAAAATTGATATTGTTGCAAGATATGGCGGTGAAGAATTTTGTTTAATCTTGCCCGAAACTGATAAAGGGGCGGCCATGGAGGTTGCCGAGAGAATAAGACACTCTGTGGAAGAGAATGACTTTGATAAGGAAGAAATGGGGATCGGCTCGAAGTTGACGGTTAGCTTGGGAATAGCAACCTATCCAGATGATACTAAGGAATCTGAGGATCTGGTAATGAAAGCAGATGTTGCTTTGTATCAGGCCAAAGAAGCTGGCAGAAATCAGATATGTAGCTACTTAACTGAAGGTTAAAATTTGCGACTAAGTTTGGAAACTAAAAACCCCGCTTTTTAAGCGGGGTTTTTAGTTTTTGCTTAATTCATGCCTCTTGATTTTTTGCTTGAGGTGGCTGCGTCCACTTCGCCTGCTTCTTCATTCTCGATTTCGCCTGCTTCTTCATTCTCGTTATCTTTATTCCCTTTGTTGTTTATATGTTCCTGGACTTGATTTTTAATTTT
>DSBK01000016.1 GCA_011046085.1 Actinomycetota bacterium | reverse complement strand
ATCTAAGCTTTTTCCTTTGTAAAGCAAAAGGTCTACATGCGTAAAGGGCTCAAGTCTACCTCCAAACTTGCTCTTGGTTCGCCTAACCCCTTTCGCAACAGCGCTTACTTTTCCGTGAGATTCGGTAAGAAAAGTTATTATTTTATCGGCCTCTCCAAGTTTAATAGATTTTAAAACTACGCCTTTGGTCTTATATAAAGAGCCCCTGACCTCGTGTAAAGACATCGAAACACCACTTTTTCACCCATTAAGAGTTATTGGTTGACCAATTCATCGATCTTGAGATTACTTTTTCCTCCCCTACCTGCTGCCAGACACGAGACTTAACGTCGGAGTCCTCGCAATGGACTCACTTTCGTCACTGCGAACCCTAGGGCGCGGCAGTCTCTTGAGATTGCTTCACTCCCGCTTACGAGCCTATTGTGTCGCAACAAGGCTGGCGGGTAGGTCGTTCGCAATGACGCCCAAGACCATCTCTTCTGTTTTTCCTGAAAGCTGATGGCTGGGGACTGGTAGCTCTTTTACCCTTTACCCGTTACCCTTTCTTTAAAAAACTCTCCATTATCTCAACGCTGAAGCTTGTCCCTATCCGAGTCGCGCCTGCTTCTATCATAGCTAAGACCTGCTCACATGTTTTTATTCCACCCGACGCTTTTATCCCTATGCTATTACCGACAACTTTCCTCAAAAGTTCCACATCTTCAACTTTGGCCCCTTCGGGACCAAAACCGGTAGAGGTCTTCACAAAATCAGCCCCCGCTTTTTTTACTATTTCTGCAGCTCTTTTCTTTTCATCATTGCTTAGATAGCAAGTTTCAATTATTACTTTTACAATCACATTTTCTAAAGCAATTTCTTGTCCAGCCGATCGTGCTGCTTCAACAACGGCAACTACGTCGAGGTAAACTTCTTCTAAATTTCCCGTTTTCATGGCCCCTATATTTATAACCATATCTATTTCGCTTGCACCGTTCAATATGCCATTTGCGGCTTCAAAACATTTTACAGCCGTGGAGCTTGCCCCTAGCGGGAAACCTGCTACGGTTCCAACACTTATGCCCATTTTTTTAAGCTCGCGGCTTACAAAAGGAACAAAATATGAGTTCACAAAGACAGTAGCAAAACCATATTTTCTTGCCTCATGGCACAAGGAAAGAACATCGCACATGCTTGCCTGCGGTTTTAAGATGGTATGATCTATATATTTTGCAAAATCTTTCGGTGTCATTTTATCCTCAAAAACCAGGAAATACTTTTAAAATTAAAGCTGCTATATAGAAGTATATAAGGAGACTGATAGCATCCATAACGAGCGCCAAAAAAGGGCTTGAAGAGATAGCGGAATCTATCCCCAACGAGTTAAACAAAATCGGGACAATGGTCCCCGTTAGAGCGCCTGACAATATTATAAAAATATTCGCTATAGCAACAATTGTCGCCAAAGGTAAATATTTTTGCCAAACAAGCGCGATTAAAAAAAGCGCCGTTGCCGTAATTATTCCCATAGTAATGGCCAGTCTCATCTCTTTCAGTATCCGTATAAGCGCCGTCTTTGAATCAAAATGCCCGATTGCTAAATCGCGCACCACCACAGTCGATGCTTGGAACGAAACGTTGCCACCAACAGAGGTCATGCACGCCCAATAAATAGCAAGTGCCGGCAACACGGCCAACAAATAGTCAAAGCGCTCCGCAATGGCTCCCACAATTAAAACTTCACCGACCAACGCAATTGCCAACCAGGGAAATCTTGCCCTTACAACTCTGGAAAAGGGGCTTCTCATCACATCGCTTTCATCAACATCTATTGTACCGGCCAACTTATACATATCCTCCGTGGTCTCGTCTTCAACAACATCCAAAACATCGTCTATGGTGATGATGCCCAAAAGCTTGTTTTCTCGATCCACTACAGGCAACGCTAAAAGATCATATTTAGAAATTATTTTTGCGGCTTCTTCCTGGTCAGTTCCGGCCTCAACATAAACAACATCGGGGTTCATAATCTCTTTTAAGGCGGTGTTTGGAGAAGCTATTATTAAATCTCGAAGAGAAACCACCCCGACAAGCTGGTTTTCATCATTGACAACAAAAACATAATATATGTTTTCAGCTTCAGGGGCCTTTTTCCTTAATTCGTCAATTGCCTCTTGTGCCCCCATGCCTTTTTTTAGGGTTACAACATCGGGATTCATTAAGCCGCCTGCTGTTTCTTCCCCGTGTTTGAGGAGACCCTTTATCTCGGCGGCAACTTCAGGATCCATTGACTCAAGAACCTTTTCAGACATCTGTTCCGAGAGATCTGCTATCAAATCAGCGGCATCATCAGAAGGCATTTCGTTTAAAATTTCAGAGATGACGGAAATGCTTAAATTTTCAACGATATCAACTTGATCTTCCTCTTGCATTTCTAATAAGGTGTTAGCAGATTGGTCTGGTGCCCAAACTTCAAATATTTTCTTCTTTTTTTCCTCGTCTAACCATCCAACAATCTCCGCAGCATCAGCAGGATGAAGCCGTCCAAGGATCGTTATTACTTTGGACATCTTGTCTTCCGTCAACAATCTGTTTACAGTTTTTAAGATGATTTCGTTTCTTTCTTCCAGCAATTTAAAAACCTCTCATTAATCAATAACCCATATCGCGGATTAAATTATCATCCTTTCGCCATTTCTTTTTGACCTTGACCCTTAAACTTAAAAAAATCTGGCTACCCAGGAGATTCTCTATGTCCACTCTGGCCATTTGCCCGATCTTTTTGATCATCCTGCCGCCCTTTCCTATAATCATCCCCTTTTGAGAGTTCCTTTCGACAAAGACATGAGCATCAACGTCAACTATATCCTTATTCTTTCTTTTAGAAATATTTTCCACCTTTACCACAATACTGTGTGGTATCTCTTCGCTGGTTAACTCCAAAATTTTCTCCCTAACATATTCAGCAATTATGACTCCCTCAGGTTGATCCGTAATAACATCATCTGGATAATACTTCGGCCCCGTTGGCAATAGTTTGATTATTTCACTTACCAAAGTATCTAAATTGTTTTCGTTCAGAGCCGATATGGAAATAATGTTATTGAACTCACCAAGGTCCCGGCCAATTTCCTCTTGGGCACTTAAATCGCTCTCGTTAATTTTATCTATCTTATTTAAAACCAAAATAGTTGGGGTATCAAATTTACCAACCTCTCTGGCAATAAAAGCATCTCCTTTTCCTATAATCTGAGAGGCGTCAACCATAAAAAGAGTGGCATCCACCTCGCTTAAAGCACTCCTGACTTTTTCGTTGAGACGCTCCCCCAGCAGATCGTGAGGTTTGTGTAAACCAGGGGTATCTATGAAAATGATTTGAGCATTCTGTTTATTTAAAACACACCTAATCTTATGACGAGTAGTTTGAGGTTTGTCAGATGTTATAACAGCCTTCTTTTTTATGAGAGAATTAACTAAAGTAGATTTCCCTACGTTTGGCCTTCCCGCCAGAGCCACAAATCCGCTCTTAAAACCATCGTTCATTTAGATTTTCCTCCCTTAAATCTGTAACTTAACAAGAAGCCTATCTTCACCTAAACCATACTCATTTTCTAAATAACCCACTCTAACAAAACCCATCTTTTCATATAGTCCTAATGCCCTCTTGTTAAATGGAGAAACGGTTGCATTTATACTCTTTACACCATCTTCTCTCAAAAATCCAATCACTTTTTCGAGGAAAAAACTCCCCAAGCCTTTTCCTCTTTTGTTTTGTCGAATCGAGAAACCTGCCAAAAAAACAAGTTTGGGATTACTCCAACTCTTGATGAATTCCGCCGAACCTTCAACTTTTCCTTTTTCTTCCAACAAAAAAACCTTGCCATACCTTACAAAAACGGGAAGTGTCCACTCATTAAGACCTCCCCGACCAAAAACATCTTCTTCCAAAAGAGCAAGTTCCTTTATCAGCTCAAAATCAACCTCATTAACAACTCTAACTTCCAAAAAAAGCACTATCCTTCTTCTGGGAGAAAAAAGCACGCGGCAAAAGTCCCCTCAAACCAAATTCCTCAGTTTCTCTTCTTTTGTTTGATAATATAATTTTCAAATCTGGGTTAAACTCCCACAAAACTTGTCTGCATGCACCGCAAGGAAAACAAGGTTCATTAGAGTCTGAAACTAAAACCAAAAATTCAAAATCTTTATAACCTTCAGAAATTGCCTTAAATACAGCCACCCTCTCCGCGCATATGGATAGCCCGTAAGAAGCATTTTCGACATTGCAACCGGTAAATACCCTTCCATCATTGCATATCAAAACAGCTCCAACCTTAAAGCCAGAGTATGGAGCATGCGCATTTTTCATTACATTGAAAGCTAAATCAATCAATTTAACCATATCCAAGATTACCCCACGCCCCCTTCTTCTAATCGACTCCTGGTAATTAAAATCTTTGATATCCGTCTCTTTACGACTTTTTCCACCATAAAAATTAATTTCCACTCCGAAGACACCTTAAAATCAACTTTTTCACCTGTCACAGGTATCTTGCCTATTAGATTATAAACAAACCCTCCAATTGTTTCACAATCCGTATCGGGTAAATCTATCCCCATGATTTCATTAACTTCGTCTAAGTTCGCCCGCGCATCAACCCTTATATTGTTATCGTCTATCTGCTCAATCATGGCAGTTTCAAGATCATACTCATCGAATATTTCTCCTACTATTTCTTCCAAAATATCTTCTATGGTAACAAGGCCAGCCGTACCTCCATACTCATCAACAACTATAGCCATGTGCGTTTTTCTATCTCGTAATTCTCTTAGCAAATCATCTAGCTTCATGGTTTCTGGCACATAATAAGCCGGACGCATCAAATCCTTAATGGGAGCCATAAGTCTATCTTTGCTGGGATATGCAAGTAAATCCTTTGCATAAATAACTCCGACCACATTGTCAACTGTTCCTTCATAAGTGGGAATTCTCGAGTGTCCTTTTTTAACAATTAAATCCAACACCTCTTTGATCGAAGCGGTGTTTTCTATGCTGATCATATCAATCCTTGGCACCATTACTTCTTTTATCATGGTATCGCCGAACTCAAATATGCTGTGTATCATCTCTCTCTCTTCTTCCTCAATTACACCCTCCTTTTCACCAACCGCAACCAGGGTCTTTATCTCCTCTTCTGTAATAAAAGGCCCTTTCTCCATAGGTTCGCCGCCGAATACTCTAATAAAAAGATTGGCAATGGCAATGAGAATGTGCGCAATGGGATATAAAATTGCAGATAAGAGAAGTAATGGTTTTGCTAAAAACAATGAGATTCTTTCTGAGTTTTGCGCCGCAAATGTTTTCGGCGTTATTTCTCCATATACAAGAATAAAAAAAGTAACAATTCCAGTTGAAACAATAGCGGTATAACTTGGAATATATTTTGCTACAACCACTGTGGCAAGAGAAGCGGCTCCAACATTTACAATATTGTTAAGAAAAAGAATGGTCGCCAAAAATTTGCTTGGATTTTCCAACAACTTATTTAAAGCAATGGCTTTTCCGCCTTTTTCCTTGGCAAGATGCTTTATCCTCAATTGATTCACCGAAATAACCGCGGTCTCAGCCATTGAAGAAAATGCCGACACAAAAAGCAAAAATAGAAAACCAATTAATTGAACGAAAATTTCTGTCCCCAATTTATTACCTCCATCTTAAAAATAAAATAACTGGAACAATAAAGTAGTAATTAAAAAACCCAAAACGGCCCCGGCCAAAACTTGAGGCCACGAATGAATCTCTGCTTGGATACGACTATGAGAAACTATAAGAGCCATAAACAAAGCCAAGGTTATCAATATAATATTGCTTCCAATAAAAGCAATTGCGGCAAAAGCGCTAAACGCAAGGGCGCTATGTCCGCTGGGCCATCCTCCGCGTAGATAATCTTTATGTCCCGCTAGCGCTTTTAGCGCGATTACCAAAATCGAAACTAAAAGGAGCGCTATCATGGTTAAATGGATGGGCGCTTCACCCAATCTTTTAAAAAAAGATATGGTAGGGCGATTTAAGCAAGAATAAAATACAAAATAACCAATTAAAAAAGCGCCTATGCTTGCGACCAAAACAGCCGCAGCGGCAACATCTTTGGCAATTTTAGCCAATGGATCAAATGAGGTAGTTACAATATCTATACTATACTCTATCGCGGTGTTTAGAAGCTCAGCGGAAATTACCAATATTATCGCAAAAAGAAGTAGGAGAAATTCAAATCGACCAACATCCAAAACAAGGCTTGAAGTTAAAACTAACACCGCTGCCAACAGGTGTAATCTTATATTTCTTTGAGTTTTTAAAACATAAATAATGCCTTCAATGGCATTGTTGAAACTTTTTACCAGGGAGCGCTCTCTCATTTATTATCAGACCTGCTTTGAGCAAATTTTTTTAAAATTTCTTTTTGCCTCATTTTCATCAATATCTCGTCTTTCGGTTCTATGTGGTCATATCCAAGCAAGTGCAATATCCCGTGAACCAAAAGCATGTTCAATTCTTTTTCTAATGAACGCCTCATCTCTAAAGCATTTCGCCTGGCAACACTGGGACATATTACAACGTCTCCCAGCATTAAAAGGTGTTCTGTTTTCTCCTGCGGGACCTTGTCGAACAAGGGGAATGAAAGCACATCCGTGGGTTCTTCCGCTCCTCGGTATTGAGAATTAAGCCGTTCAATCTCTTCTTCGTCTACAAACACCATACTAAGCTCAGCCAAATTGTCCACTTCTTCAAAAACAAGCGTAAATTCCGCTAACTCCTTTAAGGATAGGGCATCTATTTTCAGATTATTTTGTCTATCGCTTATTAAAATCTCCATAAGTGAGTAAGCCTTTCGAAGATGAAACGACTTTCAAGTCAGGATATTCAATTCTAGAATGATATATGCTGGAAAGCATTTGAGAAAATGCTCTTGCAATTTTTTCAAGATCACTCAAAGTTAAATTGCTTTTGTCGAGTTGCCCATCGTCTAATTTGTCTTGAATAATTTTCTTAACAAGCTGCTCTAATCTTGAGGGAGATAATTTAGAAATTGTCCTCGCAGCGGCTTCAATCGAATCGGCAAGCATAATAATTGCCGCTTCTTTAGTTTCCGGTTTCTCGCCTGAATAACGAAATTGAGTCTCCAAAACCTCATGTTTACTCTTTGCCTCCTTGGCTCTATGATAAAAATAACTTATTAAACCTGTGCCATGATGCTGATTTATGATCTTTATCACTTCATTTGGTAACCGATGTTTTTTTGCCATCTCAACCCCATCTTTTACATGAGCGCTAATGATTAAGTAACTCAAACTGGGATTTGTTCTGTCGTGAGGATTTTCTCCTCCGATCTGGTTCTCAACAAAGAAAAATGGGCGCTTTAGTTTACCAATATCATGATAGTAACTTCCCGCGCGAGCTAAAAGCGGACTTGCTTTAACCTCTTCAGCAGCCGCTTCAGCCAAGTTGCCCACCATAACACTGTGATTGTACGTTCCTGGAGCATTGACCATTAGCTCACGTAATAATAGCTGAGAAGAATTTGCTAATTCCAATAATTTGATATCGGTGGTTATATGAAAGCCTGCTTCAAAAAAAGGCAGTGCCCCAATGGTTAAAATTGCCGATGATATCCCACTGGCCAACCCCCATCCCATATTCTTTAAGACACCAACGATATTAAAATCGAAAACGAGCCCCACGGCAAAACATAGATAAACCAGAGCCAGACTCAACCAAATTCCCGCTCTCGTTAAATCACCCCTGTGTGAAATATTTGAAACCAGATAGACAGCAAACAAACCGCTTAAAATTGCAACCGCTAAATATTGAGAACTATTCCCGACAATTTGGCTTGTCGCCAGGCTTGATGTCAACACGATAATTACCCCCATACGATTGCCAAGAAGAATGGTCGCAATCATGGCAGCGGCCGCAACGGGGATCAAATAACTGGAAAAAAATGGGGTAATAATCTTTGCCACCAATGTGACAAAAATTAAAAGTATCGCCAACAAGAGCAAGAAATGCGCATTTTCGAAAACTTCCTTCTGGAATTTGTAAATATAAATTGCCATCACAAAAATCATGCCCAACACCAACAGGGCTATGCTGGCAATTTTGTTTACCTCTATCCTCTTCTTAAGCAATCCAAGCTCCGTTAGTATTTTTACCTGTTCTTCAGTAACTATCTCACCTTCTCTAACTATAATTTCCCCTTCAACTTTTTTTACCGTATAGGGTCTTACCTTTGCGATTGCCTCATTTCTCAATTTTTGTGTTTGCTCGGCATCATAGTAATAATTGGGCTCGATAAAAACTCCTCCGATTTCAGTTGCGGCTTTAATTTGTGGCATGGGTAAATTTAAGGCCGCAAATATCCGACCAAGCTCTTTTCTTTTATTTGCAAGATCACCTTCCATAATATTGCCACTCATTACCTGTTTAACAACATCAACCATTTTTTGTTCCAAGTTTTGAACTTCGTCATCAGTTATCGTAAGACAGGCAGCAAGAGTACCGTCAGAGACAACGGAACCAACCCTTTCCTTTGTTTTTTCTAGACGTGCTTTTAATGCAGCCGCCTTATCAACGGTTCCAGACTCTCCCGCCGTTTCAGTTTGAAGCTGCACGGCCCTTACATCTTTAATGTTTAGGAAAAAATCCCGAATTTCTTCTTCAACCCTCGTTATTGCCGTAATATCCCTCTTGTATATTTCCTCAACACTTAACGCAATCGCCTCTTTTTGTTCTTCGGTTTTCTTATTGTCCACAAACTCTATGGTTCTAGATGCCTTAATGGTTTCAGCGCTGGGTTCCCCCGCTTTAATGTCCACGGTTTTTGGAACAAAATCAAAAGCGAGGATGCTTGTAATTATAAGAAAAACCGCAATCCCCAAAGTAATTCTCTGAAAATTTTTATTCTTCAAAAAAGCGCTCTTTTGAAATCCCTTTTTTACTTCATTTAAAGCGCGTACAACCACTTAAGTTCCCCCAATTAATAATTTCCCTTATTTTTAATTTTCGAGTCTTTATATTCTTTATAAGCTTCGACAATTTTTTGAACTAACTTGTGTCGAACAACATCCTTGGCCGTTAAGTGAACGAAAACAATATCGGTAAGCTTTTTCAAAATTTCTTCAATGACCACCAATCCAGAATACTTTCCGTAAGGTAAGTCAACTTGAGTTACATCCCCCGTTACAACCACTTTTGAACCAAAACCCAGTCTAGTCAAAAACATTTTCATCTGCTCGGGTGAAGTATTTTGTGCCTCATCTAAAATTATAAAAGCATCGTTTAGTGTTCGCCCCCGCATATAAGCAAGAGGCGCAACCTCAATGATTCCTTGCTCCATCAATTTTTGAAATTGCTCGGCATCCATCATATCGTACAAAGCATCGAAGAGGGGTCTTAAATAGGGATCGACTTTTTCATAGAGGGTCCCCGGCAAATATCCTAATTTTTCTCCCGCCTCAACGGCGGGCCTGGTTAGGATGATGCGAGAAACGGACTGTTCTTTTAGGGATTTTACAGCCATAGCCATTGCCAGATAGGTTTTTCCTGTTCCAGCTGGTCCTATCACAAAGGTTATGGTATTTTTTCGGATTGAATCAATGTATCCTTTCTGACCTGCTGTTTTGGGTCTAATAACCTTACTCCGATGAGTAAGTATCTTGTCAGTAAAAATCTCTTTTGGGGAAACATTTTCTTCGTTGCAAACCAAATCAATAACTTGCTCGACATTCTGTTTGTTTAACTGACTGCCAGCTTCCAATATGCTCAACAACTCCTTGAAAACCCCGGCCGTTGCTTCTGCCTCCTCTTCTTTGCCAGAGATTGAAATCTCATTACCTCTTACCAAAATCTCGCTATTAAGTTTTTGCTCAACAAGTTTGAGTAATTCATCCCTGTGTCCCAAAAGAGCAACCATCGGTTGATTGCTCGGAATCGAGATTTTAATTTGCTTTGTTTTCAACAACACTTTCCTCGTTTAAACGTTTGCCAATTAACTTGAATTATACCAGCCATTAATGATAAGGTCGATAAATTACCGCCTTAAACAATCTGCCGTTACGAACCTTTCTCGATCAATTCTCTGACTAGCTCATTCACCATTTTCCCATCCGCTCGTCCTTTGAGGCAAGCCATTACCCCTTTTATAACTTTACCCATATCTTGAGGACCCATTGCTCCCATATCTTTAAGGACACTAACCACAACTTCTCTTACCTCTTGCTCGGTAAGTTGAGCCGGCATATATGTTTGTAAGATATGCATCTCTTTCTGTTCTTTTTGAGCCAATTCTTTTCTTTCGGCTTTATTATAGCTTTCAATAGCTTCTTTTTGTTTCTTTACCTGTCTCGAAATAACCTCTATTATCTCTTCGTTGGATAACTCTTTTTTCTCTGCAATTTCAACATTCTTAATTTCGGCCATCAATAATCTTAGTGTGGAGAGCTTAAGTTTCTCCTCATCACTTTTTGAAGCCGCTTTTAACGCATTCTTCATATCCAGCTGTAACTTATTTTTTAAATCCATATTGCCCCCCTATCCTACCAATTTGCCCAACTTTTCTCCGCCAAGCAGGTGAAGATGCAAGTGTTCTATTTCCTGACCAGAATCGGCGCCCACATTTACTATCATTCTAAAACCACGTTGTTCAATTTTTTGTCTTTTAGCAATCTCTTTCGCAGCTAAAAAAATATCAGACATTATCTTCGCCTGTTTCTCATCGATTTCATTCATCGGATTGATGTGCCTCTTCGGAACTATAATAATATGAACCTTCGCTTGAGGGTTGATATCACGAAAAGCAACTACGTTATCGTCTTCGTAGACAATTTCACTTGGAATTTGGCCTTGAGCAATTTTACAAAATACACAATCAGCCATATTAAACTCCTCCCTAAATTTTAATTTTTAACATCTAGAATACTGCCCTCATCGCCAAAGACCATATTACCAAAAATCTCGCCATTTTGGACATCTAGAGCTCGAACAGCTACAATTTGACCCTGAGACTTACTAGGTCCTTTAAAATTAACTTTTATATAATTATCAGTAAAGCCAGACATCAATTTACAATCTTCATTAAATCTTTCAACTAAAACATGCAATTCCCTGCCAAGAAATCGATTTAAGAAATTATTAGTAAAAATCTCCCCCACCCCAATTAGCTCGTGAGAACGGCTCTCTTTAATCGCTTCAGGAGTTTGATTTGACATCATAGCCGCTTTTGTTCCGCTTCTTGGCGAGAACCTAAATACATGAAGCTTTCTAAAAGCCACCTCTTTAACCACCGAAACTGTTTCCTGAAAACATCCATCTGTTTCTCCGGGAAACCCCACAATTATATCTGTCGTCAACGCCATATCCGGAATGAAGGATTTGATTTCCCTTGTGATACCTACAAAATCTTCCCTTGAATAGTTTCTGTCCATCGCCCTTAAGACTGTATTCGAACCACTTTGAAGAGGTATATGAAGATGCTTGCATATTTTAGGTTCCATGGCAATTAGCGAAATTAGATCCCGCGTTAATTCCTTCAGTTCAATCGAGCTCAAACGTATTCTTGCCAAGCCCTTAATATCTTTTAACTCCAATAACAATGTTTTCAATGCATCTCTATCTTTTAAATCCCAACCGAATTTACCAAGATGAATTCCCGTAAGAACCACCTCTTTGATTCCACAATCAACAAGCTCTTGAACCTCACAAATGATTCCTCTTAAATCTCGGCTTTTTAAATTTCCTCTTGCGTGCGGAATTATACAGTAAGAACAAAACTGATCACAACCATCCTGAATTTTAACTAAAGCGCGAGTATGAAAAACAGGTTTTTCAAAAACCTTATCCCTTTTTTCTGGAAATTTTAAAATCGATAAAGCCTTTGCCGCTAAATCAGGCAGTCTCTCTTTTTCTCCATTGCCTACAACCAAATCAACGCCCTTAATTCTTTTAACATCATCAGATTTTAATTCAGCATAACAGCCAGTAACGGCGATTAGAGCTGAAGAATTATTTTTTATTGCGCGCCTTATAATTTTTCTAGATTTTGCTTCGGTGACATTGGTCACCATACACGTATTGATGACATAAACATCCGCGTATTCAGAAAAATCAACTAGCTCAAATCCTCTCTGTAAAAAACCGCGAGCAATACACTCCGATTCGTATTGATTTACCTTGCATCCCAAAGTTTTTACTGCAAATTTTGGCATTTTAAGTTCCCAGCGCATTTAATTCATAAAGAACTATTGCCGAAGCCACCAACCCCGCCGTTTCCGCTCTTAGGATATTATCTCCGAGTGTCACTGTTTTGCCCCCAACACCTTTAACCAAATTCACTTCCCGCTCGCTAAATCCTCCCTCGGGGCCAATGATAATCGCCACATTCGAGCATTTTAAGGAGTCCAAAACATCCCTTATGCCCCTTTCTTTCTCGTCCTCCCAAAAAATTAGAATCCTATCGAAATCGGAGAGGACTTTGGGCAATTCGACTAAATCCATAGGATCATCTATTTTTGGCACAGTCACCCTTTTTGATTGTTTTGATGCCTCCATGGTAATTTTTTTCCAACGTAATAGCCGTTTTTTGTCCTTTCCGTTTTGTAAATCAACTACCGTGCGCTCGGTGAAAACTGGCACTATCCTCACTACGCCAATCTCGGTCGCTTTTTGTATCACAAAATCCATCTTTGAACCTTTAAGAATCGCTTGAAAGAGGGTTACGCGTAAATCATCGCCTTTTTTGCATTCAACTTTCTTAAGTATTCGGCCACAAACCCTATTTCTCTCGTTTGAAGTAATTTTGACTTCAAACAAATTCCCCAAACCATTACACACTTCAATCACATCCCCCTCGTTGAGGCGGAGGACATTTTTTATGTGATGGGAATCTTCCTCATCAAAGCTCACTTTATATTCGCCTATACATTCTGGTAAAACAAAAAACCTATGAGTCCCCATAACCATCAACTAAAACGCACCAATTTATTTTTTCATAAAAACTGCTCATATTAAAGCCGCCTTTTCTTGGCATATCTTCCGCAAGTTTTTGCTGTTTTGATAAGATACCCAAATCATCCCGATACCATACACCTTTATGTGATATTTAAATGCCATCATACAACCCTTCGTGGCTGGAGTGAGGGTTGGTTTCCAAAAGATAAATTTAAATCATAACGAAACATTTTTTTAGAATAAAGGTTCTTTGGCGCGGTAAGAATGGTTGCGGCAAACCCGGCTCAATAAAATTCCTCACAAACCACGGGTTCCTTACAAGCTAATCGGATAATCTCTTTTTGATACCCAAGTTCTCTTCACCGATCTCATCCAAACGCTTAAACAACTCTTTTTGTGCCGCACTTAGTTTAGTAGGCGTAGCCACCAAAATCCTTATCAATTGATCCCCTCTTCTTCTGCTGTTTAAGCAGGGAAGACCTTTTCCTCTTAAATTAAAGATAGTCCCACCTTGAGTACCAGGGGGGATTTTTAATTTTTCATCCCCATCAAAGGTAAAAATATCGATCGTTGCTCCAAGTGCAGCTTGGCTAAAGCTAATAGCAAAATCGCACATCAAGTCATTTCCTCTTACTTCAAAAATCGAATGAGGTTGAACATAAACGTCTACAAATAAATCTCCGAAAGGCCCTCCGCGAAAACCAGCCTCTCCTTGACCGTTAATTTTAAAACGCAAACCCGAAGTTGCCCCTGCGGGAATTTTAATAGAAATGCTGCAATCTTTTTTAATCCTTCCTTCCCCATCGCAAACTTTACAAACAGACGAAATAATTTTTCCTCTTCCCCCACACCTGTTACATGTATGTGTCTTTACAAGATTTCCAAAAAAAGTTCTTTGGGTTGTGCGTATAACTCCCGAACCATTACAAAGCAAACACTCTATGGGTGAAGTTCCTGGTTCAGCTCCAGTGCCGTTACACTCTTCGCATTTAAGGGCTTTCTTTAAATTTATGTTTTTTTCGACACCCCTATAAGCATCTTCAAGCTCTATTGAGATATCACAAATTAAATCAGATCCTCTTTCGGTCGTGGCACGCGTCTGACTCCGAGCTCCAAAATCTCCAAAAACCATCCCAAAGAGGTCATCAA
The DNA here is from genome assembly GCA_011046085.1 of Actinomycetota bacterium. GTDB lineage: Bacteria > Actinomycetota > Aquicultoria > UBA3085 > Oleimmundimicrobiaceae > DSBK01. The sequence continues at coordinate 72,633 of DSBK01000016.1, read as the reverse complement.
AAGCGCCAAACCCATCGAATCCCATTCCTGATTTTGTATGACCGAAAGCATCATATTGATGTCGCTTTTCGTTATCAGATAATACCTCGTATGCTTCGGCAATTTCCTTAAACTTTCTCTCAGCATCAGGATCAGTGCCGTTAACATCCGGATGATGCCTGCGAGCAAGGTGGCGGTAAGCTCTTTTTATATCTTTTTCAGTTGCGTCTCTGTCAATACCTAATACTTCGTAATAATCTCTTTTTGCCATCAATGCCCCCTATTCATACAAAGTCTCCAAAAAACAACCAAGATTATTAGCAACACCGCCAACTGTTCTTATTGTACGAAGATAATCCAAACGAGTAGGTCCCAAAACCCCCAACGTCCCCAAACTTTTCTCTTTAGTCCCGTAGGAAGCAAACACGATGCTGCACTCGTTAACTTCTTCTCTATCATTTTCATGCCCGATTTTTACGGAAGCAAAGCCAGGCTCTGTTGCATCATCAGATAGATTCGCAATTATATCACCTTGCTCAAGTATTTCTAAAATCATCCGTACCTTTTCAGAATCGCGAAATTCAGACTGCTGTAATATGTTCGAAACTCCTTCAAGGAAAATTTTGTGTTCTTTACCGCCAAGACAATTTATGATTTGCGTCATCGTTTTCCCTGCCATATCTCTGATATCAGATGGAAATTCTATCAGATTTTGACTGAATTCCATAATTTTTGTCGCTTCCAAGTTAACAAACTTTTCGTTAAGTAAAATTTCCAAATTACGAAGAGATGCTTGGGATATTTTATAATCAAAACTGATAACCTTTTTGGAGATATAGCCAATGCTGGTTATTAAAACCATTAATACCGCTTGGGGACGAATTAAAACTAAATCCAAATGCTTAAGATAATTTCCTTTAGGGTGTGGGACACAAACAAATGCCGTATAATTTGTAAGTTTAGATAATACGGCTGAAACTTCCCGCACAAAAGTTTCAAGCTCCTTGCTTAGTGTAGAGAAAATTTGATTAATAAATTTTTCCTCGAAAAAAACTAAGCTTTCTTTTTTTTCGAACAACGCATCAACATAGTACCGATAACCCTTGTCGGTTGGCACTCTTCCTGCAGATGTATGTGGTTGAGACAGATACTCCGTTTTTTCTAAAAGCGAAAGCTCATTCCGGACCGTTGCCGAACTCACCTTTAAACCATAATCATCAATTATTCGTTGTGAGCCAACAGGTTCTGCATTCTTTATATAATCTTCAACTACGGCATTTAAAATAAAGTCTTTACGGGCATCAAGAACCGGCATCTTAGCACTCTCCTCAATAGACTGCTATTAATTACAATATCACCTCAAATATAGAGCGTCAATCGGGGATAAACTGAATAAAAACCTCATTAGCCAAGAACAAACCCTTCTCCGTCAATTTAAGATTTTCTTGACAAACAACCAATCCTTTTTCCTTGAGGTCTTCAATTTGTCTTTCGTAAATGTCGATTAAAGATCGGTCAAATTTTCTCTTAAATTCATCTAAATTGATGCCGTCAACTAACCGCAATCCTAAAAAGATGGTTTCGCTTAAAACCTTATCGGATGAGAGTTTTTCGCAAATTTCCAAAAACTTTTTGCCGCATCTTAAAGCTTCAATATAATCATTTGGATTATTTACATTTTCAAACCTTAGATTCTCTATATGCGAATGAGCCCCCGCTCCGAAACCCAGATAATTACCATTTTTCCAGTAGAGCAAATTATGTTTGCATTCTTTGCCTTCTTTGGCAAAATTGGAAATTTCGTAGTGGCAGAAACCTTCTTTAGATAAATACTTGAGGCATTCAAAATACATATCCGCTTGAGCATCTTCTTTCGTCGCGCTAAACAAACCATCACAAATTTGCTTGTGCAATAAAGTATCTTCGTGAACTTCCAGAGAATATGCTGAAACGTGGTCCGGATTGAGCTTTGCAATTATTTCCAATGTTTCAATCCAACAACCCACTGTTTGATTGGGAATCCCAAAAATCAAATCCAAATTAATGTTTTGGAAACCCGCCTCTCTCGCAAATAAATAACACTTGAGAGTTTCATCTGCAGAATGACCCCTACCTAAAACTTTCAACAATTCATCGTTAAAAGACTGAGCGCCAATGCTCAAGCGATTGAAACCAAGTGCCTTTAACTTCTTTAATTTTTTAAAAGTTAAGTTCTCGGGGTTTGCCTCAATCGTCATCTCGATTTCGCTTGATGGCGAAAAAACCGAAAAACATGTTGAAATAACCTTATCCATTAAAGAAGTCGGCAAAGCAGAGGGGGTTCCGCCTCCAATATAAATTGAAACGACTTTTCCAAAGTCACGGTATTTCTCAATCGAAGACGCAATCTCCAAGCAAAGAAACTCAACATAGGAATGAAAATAATTGTCCAACCCCGAATACGAATTAAAATCACAATAGTTACATTTACTCCTGCAGAAAGGGATGTGAATATACAAGCCGAGAGAATTATCTAAAATTGACCTAACCCCGCTTTTAACTAACTTATTTGTTCTTATCTACTTTTAAAACCGTCAAAAACGCTTCCTTGGGAACTTCCACTTTCCCTATATTTTTCATTCTTTTTTTACCCGCCTTTTGTTTTTCCAAAAGTTTTCTCTTGCGAGTAACGTCTCCCCCGTAGCACTTCGCCAAAACATCTTTACGTTTAGCTTTCACCGTTTCACGAGATATTATCCTGCTACCAATAGCTGCCTGTATGGGAACATCGAACATCTGCCGCGGAATTATTTCTCTCAATCTCTCTACAAATTCCTTCCCGCGGAAGGATGCATGATCCTTATGAACAATGAACGAAAGGGCATCTACGGACTCTCCTGCTAACAATATATCCAGCTTAACCAAATTCGATTCTTTGTACCCGATATGATCGTAATCCATAGAACCGTACCCTTTTGTCCGTGATTTTAAAGAATCGTAAAAATCCAGCATCATTTCACTTAAAGGTAAGTGGTAGTGAAGTTGAATTCTGCTTGCGCTCAAATATTGCATGTCTTTAAATTCTCCGCGTCTGCTCTGGCACAATTCCATAATTCCACCAACAAATTCGGGAGGAAGTATGACCAAGACCGAGACATACGGCTCCTCGATGCTCTCTATCTCTCCAAGAGGAGGAAAATCTGCCGGATTGCTGATAAATTGCGGTTCCTTCCCAACATTGGTCACTTTATAAGCAACGTTTGGAGCAGTTGCAAGCAAATTAAGCCCATACTCCCTTTCAAGCCGCTCTTTTATTATTTCTATATGCAATAAACCCAAAAAACCACATCTAAAACCGAAACCCAAAGCTTTCGACGTCTCTGGTTCATAAACAAAGGAAGGATCGTTTAATTTGAGTTTGTCCAACGCATCTCTCAGCGCTCCATATTCCCCGCCATCGATAGGGTAAAGTCCACAAAAAACAACTGGTTTTGCTTCTTTGTATCCAGCAAGCGGCTTTAAAACAGATCTTTTGTCTTCGGTTATGGTGTCTCCCGCCTTCGTTTCTTTTACATCCTTAATCCCAGCTATCACATATCCCACTTCACCAACCGACAATTCAGAAACACTTACCATGTTCGGACGAAAAACTCCCACATCTTCAACTTCGGCAACCCTGCCTGTTGCCATCATCTTAATTTTCATTCCCGGAGCAATTTTTCCGTCGAAAACCCTTACAAAAATAATTACCCCCCTATAGGAATCGTAAATCGAGTCAAAAATAAGTGCTTTCAAAGGAGCTTCGGAATTTCCTTCAGGAGAAGGTATTTTACAAATTATACCCTCTAAAACTTCATCGACGCCCTTTCCTGTTTTAGCGCTTACCAGAAGAGCGTTGGAAGCATCTATTCCTAAACTTTCTTCCATCTCATGTTTTACTCTTTCGGGTTCCGCATTCGGCAAGTCTATCTTATTGATTACAGGAACAACTTCTAAATCATTTTCCAAAGCAAGACAGGCATTGGCTATGGTTTGCGCCTCAACCCCCTGGGATGCATCGACAACCAAAAGCGCCCCCTCGCAAGCCGCTAAACTCCTGGATACCTCATATGTAAAATCCACATGACCTGGAGTGTCAATGAGGTTTAGAGCATATTCATTGCCATCCTTAGCTTTGTAAAGTATCCTTACAGCCTGAGCTTTTATGGTTATGCCCCGTTCCCGTTCTAAATCCATCCTGTCTAGGACTTGCTCTTTCATCTCCCGCTTAGAGATGGTGTGGGTAATCTCCAGCAAACGATCCGCAAGGGTCGATTTCCCATGATCAATGTGGGCAATTATGGAAAAGTTGCGGATATTTTGAGGATCGGTCATATCATTTAACTAACTTTCTTAGCTTTTTTAAATTTGGCTCGGTATAAGCCTGTAAAAATGGAGAATTCGTCAACTTTTAATATCTTTGCGGTTAAAAAATATGCAAGAATACCTACAGTCATACCGGTCCCAACCGAGATAAGCTGTCCCATTGAAGACTCGCCGACAAGAACATCGACATATTTCCAGCTATAAAAAGCTCCTATCCCAAGAGCAACAGAGGCCAGAGAAACTTTAAAAAATGTTGTTGCTATTCTGCGCCCACCCATTTTGCCAATCCGCTTTCTTAAAATGATGAGTAAACATAAAAAGTTGAAGGTCATAACGATAGATGTTGAAAGCGCCACTCCGCCATGCTTCAGCGGACCCACCAAAGCGCAATCACCAAAATAATTTATTACTATTGCAATAGTTGCGACTATTGTGGGAGTTATGGTGTCCTTGAGGGAATAAAAAACCCTGTTTACAAGATGAAGAACCCCTGCCGAAGTGAGCCCAATAGTATAAAATACCAAGGCATAAGCCGTAGTCACAGTGGCATCGGCGCCAAAAGCTCCTCTCTCAAAAATCAGCTTAATAATTGGATTAGCCAAAACTATCAATCCAACCGAAGATGGAATCATTACCAAAAAAACCATCCGCGTGCTTAGCGAAAACGAATCTTTTAAACCCAACAAATCATTTGATGCTGCTTGCCTCGAAAACATCGGGAAAAATACCGTTGAAATGGCTATGGCAAATAATCCCATCGGCAAATTCCACACCCTAAGCGCATAATGAAGAGCAGCGACACTTCCTGATTCCAATATGGACGTAAAGCGGGTATCGATAAATACATTTATTTCAATGCTTGCCAAAGTAAAAATGACGGGAGCAAGGAGAACCGCAATTTGTTTAACCCCTGGGTGATTCCAGGCAAATTTAAGGGAATATTTCCAGCCCCGATTCTTTAAAAAGGGTGCTTGAAATAAGAGCTGAGCTAAGGAACCCCCAACAACACCAATTGCCAAACTGGTCGAGCCCATATTGCTTGTCAAAATTATGATTGAACCAATAATAAATATATTGAAAAATACCGGCGCTAGAGCCGGAGCGGTGAAATGGTTATATGAGTGCAACATGCCCATCACAAACCCCGACATACCCAAGAAAAGAATTGCGGGGAGCATTATTCGAGTCATTTGAACGGTTAAATTAAACTTTACTGAGTCATCGACAAAACCCGGGGCTATTAGTTTCCCTATTTGAGGAGCAAAAATAAATCCTATCACCATAAAGAAAGTAAAAATTAAAAATAAAAAGTTTGTTACACTGCTGGCAACAACATTAACACTTTCGTCATCGTTGTCAGTTAAATATTTTGTGATAATCGGAATAAAGGCAGAACCTATGGCCGCGCTCCCCAAAAGTTGTAAAAGTAAATTTGGAATTGCATAAGCTACCCTATAAGCATCCGCCGCTATTCCATTGCCAAAATAGGCGGCCATAACCACTTCTCTTAAAAAACCAAATACACGGCTAGCCAAAGTACCAACCATTACAATTAAAGTAGCTTTCGCTAAAAAAAATGTTTGGCTAACTTTTTTTTCTTCTGGAATGATTGGCGATAAAACCGCCATCTCCTCGGCGCTTGTTTCATCAAAAGAATCCATCGAATTAACTCCCCTTAATAATTAGCACATTATATCATACTCATCAATCACCTTGTCAGCTTACAAACGATGTGCTATACTTCCTCTGTTTTTGAAAAATTAGGAGGAGAAACACTTGGCAAATATTAAATCGCAAATTAAAAGAGTAAAACAAGCGGAAGTGAGACAACTAAGAAATAAAGCTGTTAAATCCGAGTTGAAAACGTTAATATCAAAATTTAATAAAACCGTTAAAGAGGCAGACAAAAAAGTCGCAGAGGAAAATTTACTCATTACGATTAAATCATTAGACAAGGCCGCTTCAAAAGGAATAATTCATAAAAACAATGCAGCCAACAAAAAATCAAGTCTAACAATGAAGTTTAATGTTTTTTTAGAAAAAATGGAAAAAGCGGCTAAGGAAGCGCCCGAGTCAATTAGGGAAACCGTAGAAGAAAAACCGAAAACTACAGAAACAAAAACCACAACTAAAAAAACTACTGTTAAGAAATCTACTGTTAAATCAACCGCAAAAAAAACAGCTGCAAAAGATGTGATAAAAAAGTCAGCGGCAAAATCAACAACAAAAAAAGCGACACCCAAAAAAACTACCACCAAGAAAAAGACGGAAACCGATAAGAAGTAGTAAAAAAAGCCGCCTTTCGGCGGCTTTTTTTTGTTACCTGTTTATTTTTCCTTATACCTGCACCACAAAATAACTATCAACCAAACTAAAATAGCAGTTACGGCAATCGGTAAAATCGTCCCCACACTCACAATGGCAAGATTAATCACTACAACAAAGTTCCTTATTGCTTTTATAAAAGCATCCCTTATGCCCCAATTTACTATCGGCTCTGCAATCTTTGAGGGTTCAAATAACTCCAAAGTGATGGTAGCCATGACAGCGCTTTTTTCCAGATAATCCACCTGGGCCTCCATCGATTCTATTTCCTCTCTTACCCGCGATAGCTGCTCTTCAACCTTCAGCATATCCTCAACGGTTTTTGCGGAACTAAGAATCTCAAGATATCTTTCTTCCTGCCTCTTTAAGTTTCTAAGTCGAGCGCTTAAATCAATGTGTTGCTCGGTCACTTCTTCGCTGCTTTCCTGCTCTGATTTTAAACTACCAAGTTCTTTCAACTCTTTAACCGCTTTTTCTAAATTTTTAACGGGCACCTTTAAAACAATCGTTCCAAAAAGGGTTTCCGTTTCATTTTGAATTGTTTTTTCAATAGGACGAGGAGCAATAATGTACCCATTAGAATTAATGCTGGAACTTATTACAAAACCTTTATACTTTGACGTAATATTTTCAACTTTTGTATAAATCTTTTTGAGATCCTTAGTTTCTAGACTGAGAAATTTGGTCTTAATTATCAAACGCTCAGAGGACTTCTCCGCCAAGTTATCTCCGCCCTCCATTTTCTCAGAGACAACTTCTCCTGCAATTTCCCCTCCTGATGTTGCAAACTTGGAGGCACTTTCTTCAGTCTCATAAGCCCTTCGTTGATATGAGATATTTGTAGCAATTCCCCCAATAATTCCCCCAATAATCAAACCAGCCATCAAAATAACAAACCAATTAAATTTGAGTTTCACCAAATACCTCCAGTCTTAATGTGTTATTCAGCAATTAGACGAAAACCCGAAAGAAAATGTTCCGAAAGTGATTTAAATCACGGAATAATTTTGGCAATTAACATCTCCAAAATCAAATTCGGATCTTTGTTGGTGGTTTTAAGACTAATCTCCGCTTCCAAACAAAGCTCATGAGCTCTTTTTAATTGACCTATAGTGAAATTACGACTCTGCTCATGGTAGCCATTAACTACAAATGGAGGAAGCTTTAACTCTTCCATTAGTTTTGAATACGAAACCCTTCTTTCTTCCATAAGAACCTTCGTTTTGAGCAATAATCGAAACTGCCTAAGCATCATATGAAATAAATAGGTTACAGGTTCTCCGCTCTCTACCAAATTGTTTAAGACATTAAAAGCCATCTCTTTTTTATGCCTGCCAATCAAATCAACGAGTTCAAAGATAGAGCTTTCTGCGGACTTCTTTATTAAGGGTTTTGTATCGTCTAAACCAAGTGATTTTTTATCTTGATGATAGAGGCAAATTTTGTCTATTTCACCTTGCAGTCTCATCAAATCGTTGTCAACATTTAAACAAATGTATTGGACAGCATCATCGCTTATTTTTATGCCTCTTTTAGAAAATTTCTCCTTTACCCACTTCGGCAATTCCCTTCCTTTTGGCGATTTATATTCATAAACATACCCCTTTTTGCTCGCGCCCTTATAAAGCCGACTTCTTTTATCAATCTTATCAGCCATTAGAATAAAATAAGTAAATTCGGATGGATTCTCAATGTAGTCTACTAAACCATCAGATACGGTTAACTTATCCGCCTCTTTCACAACAATTAACCGCTTGCTGCCGAGAAACGGCATTGTATTTGCCGCTCCTAAAATTGAATCTACATTCGCTTCAGACCCCCTGAATTCATCATAGCTTAAGGTTAAATCAACCTCACCGACCAACTTTTTCTTTAATCTCTCAAGAGCCTCTTCGAGGAGCAGCTTCTCTTCCCCAAAAATTATATAGACTGGTTTTAACTCTTTAGCGCTCTCTTTTTTCAAGCCAAACTCCCCTTATGTTTATCTGAAAATAGATTAACATAAACAAAAATTCAGTTCATCGTTTTATCATCTGCCATGCATCGACCACCAATCTTCCAGGTTTTAACCTTTAGGAAAATCAAAAGTGTTTTTGTCGATTTTGGTTTTTTAAAACTCTGGCGGGTTATTCGTGGACGATCCTCCCCCGCCAGAAACAGACAAACCCAACCCCTCCCGTCGAGGTAGAGAAGTTAGATTGCCGCGCTTCGCTCGCAATGACTTCTTTTTAGTTTTGCATACTTAATTTCCAGTTAAGCTGGAGACTGATGGCTGGGAGCCGACAACTTGCCTATTTTTCCTTCTCCACCCAAACCTTCTTACCATCAGACGTTATGGTTACGGTCCCGTCTCTATCCGTTCTATAAATTTTTATCCCAAGTTCTTTAAGCTTCTTAAGAGTTGAGTTTGCTGGATGGCCATACCGATTTCCTTTACCCGCAGATATTATCGCAACCCTTGGACTTACATTTTTTAGAAATTCCACATAACAACCGCCAGCGCTCCCGTGATGCGGAACTTTTAAAATACCACTCGATAAATCTTTGCCCCCCAATATTATTTCTTTTTCGGCTTCCTCCTCAATATCACCCGTAAACAAGAAAGATACTTCACCATATCGTAACTTGATAACAACTGAGTTGTTGTTTAAATCCGAATCCGTTCCGACAATAAATTCTTTTTGAGGATGAAGTATGATTAATTGAATCTCATCCCCAATCAAAAACTTCTGCCCACTCCGAGCAAGCTTATAAGCAACACCTTTTTCTTCTATGATGGAAAGAAAATCCATATAAAGCGAAGATGTGTGAGATTGCCCGCCATCTAAAACCATTCCCACGTTGTAATCTCGAACAACCTCTGGAAGTCCCCCAACATGATCGGCATGCGGATGGGTTAAAACGAGCAAGTCAATTTTCCTAATGCCAAATTGAATGAAATGGTTTCTTAAGCAATTATAGCTTTCTCCGCCGTCGATAAGTATCGTTTCCCCCTTTGGCGCTCTAATCAAAATTGAATCCCCCTGCCCAACATCCAAAAAATTAACTGTAAAATTCTTAGGGAGTGTGCTTTCCCCAACTTGAAACCATACAACAAACGATAAAACGAGCAAGAAAAAAACCACAAGCCACTTTAAATTCAACGAAAACTTTTTGCGCTTCACATAAAACAAACCGCCAATAAGTGCTCCATAATATCCAGAAACGGATAAAATTGATGGGCGGGTAAAATTTATGTTACTGCCGGGAATAGAAGCAAATAACCCAGCAGAACTTCTTAAAAAATTTAAAAAAAATCCTGTTAGTTTATAAAAAGGAGCTGCAAAGCACCGAGAAAACAGTCCCGCAAACGATGCCGCCATCCCCGCAAAAAACGTTGGAGCAAGAAAAGGAGTGACAACCAAATTAGAGATGGTTGTCATTAAGGGCAACCGCTGAAAGTAATAAACCGAAATAGGAACCACCCCCAACTGCGCTCCCAGCGTTACAGAGATTGCCATATTTAATTTTTTAAAAGGGGAATTCAAAACAGACTGAATAATGGGCGTTATAAATATTATTCCAAGTGTCGCGAGAAAAGATAATTGAAATCCAACGCTATAAATCATGAAAGGATCGTAGACCAATAAAATTAAAGCGGCGGCAGAAATTGCCGATAAAATGTCCTTTTCTTTCGCAAGCAACCACCCGAAATAACCGATTATGAGCATTATCGAAGCCCTAAGAACGGAAGGTTGATTGCCAACCAAAATTGCATAAAAAATAACCGCTGCAATCGCAAATATACTTCTTACTGGAAGCGATACTCTACTGAAGAGCAAAAATACAATGCCCGCAACGATTCCAACGTGTAAACCCGATACCGCCAAGAGGTGAGCTACTCCCGCTTTAGCAAAATCATCATTTACAACATCTGAAATCCCTGAACGGTCTCCCAGTAAGATCCCGTTCAAAAGGACCGACTGTTCTAAGCTAAGCGCTTCTTCAGCTTGAGCCTTCAATTTTTCACGTAGCGCAGCAATATATGTTTTGTTCTCGCCACAAATTGTTATACCTTTAGGATAAACCGAAAATAACGTTCCGACTCTTTTTCTTAAAAGATATTTTTTGTAGTCAAAGGAATCTATATTGCTTGGCATATAGGGTGTGCCTTCAATCAATACAGATTGCCCCAACTTAATCTTTAAATCATAACCTCTTTGGACATTTACCCTGGTTTTCTCCGATACAGAAAAAATCTTTTTGCCATCATTTATCTCGTTTATCTTTAAATCGAAAACGATTTTATCGCCTTTACTCAAGGAGTCCCCAACAATAACCCCTTTGGCGATAACCATCTTTTTATCTTTAGCGCATTGAACAAGCTGACCGTTCTCGACCCTTTTAACATTAAATGTAAACAAAAATAAACCGAGCAGCAAAAACAACAAAAGAGCAAGTGCTTTCTCAAACTTTGAAGATTTCAAATGCCCAAAAATAAGAATTAAAAGAACAGCAAAAATGGTTATCAATATAGGATAAATCTGAAGACTGGAAAAGCTGCCTAAAATAAGACCAAAAACATATAAAAGCGTGAGCCAAAAGATCGGTGGAGTCCGGTAAGGAGTTGTGCTGTCTTTTTTCAATTAACTACAACCTTATCTTTTATGCTCTCAAACTTCTTTGGACCAATCCCTTCGACTTTCATCAGCTCATCTGCCGACTTAAAAGACCCGTGCTCTTGCCTATAGTCAACTATCCTTTGGGCAATCACTTCGCCGATTCCGGGAAGTTCCTCAAGCTGCTCGCATGTTGCGCCGTTGAGATTAACAAGGTCTCCCGTTGAGGATGTTCCGATTACTTCAGAAGAGATATCTTCTCCAACTTTTGGAACATAAATCTTTTGACCATCTATAAGTTTTGCCGCAAGATTTAACGCATCCAAATTTGCCTCATCGGTTGTTCCACCTGCCTTAGCGACAGCATCCTTTGTCCTATCTCCTTCTTTAAACTCATAGACATCAGCATTTTTAACGGCTCCGCAGACGTGAACATAAATTTGCTTTGTTTTTTCCGCCTCCGCGTCCGATGATTCTTCAACTTCCGTTATTTTTTTAATCTCAGTCACGGGTTTGTTTCTTAAATATAAAATCCAGCTTCCTAAAACCAAAATAACAACAATGCCACCTATCGCGTAAACCTGCCCTCTGTTTAAGTAAAATTCATCGAAGATTTTTTCCGCCAAATCTTTTAGTTTGTTTAAAATCACAAATCATCAGCCTTTCGTATACAAAAGCAACTGAAAACTTAATTTCCTCAAAAATTTTCGAAATCCTTTAAATTATTTTTCATAGTTAAAACAGATTAAAGTTGATAAATAAACTCGTTTGTGGAAAAATAATTTTGCACACGCATAAGTAATACCATTAAGGTTTCGATGGAGACAAGATTGAAAGAATCGACCAAAGAGCGTTTTGTCAGATGGCTCCCTGGTTTGGGATTAGGAATTAGCTTCAGTCTTGTTGCTATCGTTTTATCTGCTCTTTTGTTTATGTGCGTTCTTTTAAGAACGATCATTTTTAGTATAGGCTTAGTTGGCGAAGTCCCTTCCTTATTATTTGTGTGTGTTTTAACAGGAGTTATGTTTTTCCTCCCACTTCTGACTAATCTTTTCTTAGGATTTTATTTTGGATTTCATTTCTCTAAAAGTGTTTGGGAGGATATCATTTTTTCAATTATCGTTTTTTTACTTTCCAATTTTTTATTTAGCATTACTATTCCATTTTTTACTCCAAAATTTGTAAATTTAAATTTTCTTTTTTTTGTGGAAGAAACCAAAAATATTATAGGATTAATCGATAATATTCTGACCTCTATTTTTCCACTTTTCTTAATTACTATCGCGGCCAATTGGGGAAGAAAAATAAAGAACAACAAAAAAATAAAAAAGGGCCGTATGGTTGAAATAGTCGGGCTCTCCATCCTCGCTTGTTTATTTGTTTTCTCACTAAGCACATTGGCAATTAGTTGCCGAACTGGTGGCACCTATTCTGAGCCCGCAAAAGTAATTGAGGTTAATAATTTGATATTTAGTTTTCCTGCAGGATGGAAAAAAGCTACGTCCTCTTTTCACCTAATTAAATCAGATTATTTAAATCACCATGAAGAAATCATAATTTTTGAAAAAAAGCAAAAACTGAAATGTTTGCAGACAGGGTAAGAAAAGAAAATGAAGAAGTTGAGAAAGGATTTTTTCGAATAAAAAACAAAAGTTTTCATTATCAGGTCTATAACAGCGCTCCTCTTTTGGATGACGACTTTATCGCTTGGCCACCAGGTAAAATTGCTTTTATCGAAATGCCTGGAGGTGGATTAATCTTTTACCAAGCGTGGGAAGATGACTTCGACACAGACAAAATCAAAAACATAATTGAGTAAAATACTAGTACGTTTTTTAAAGCTTTAAAGATTATTTAATCAGACTATATTCTCTACTTACCCAATCTCTTGGCCAATAAAGGAATGGGGATAAAAAAGAGGATTATAAAACCGAGCAGAACCAATAATTCCCAGCCAATTTCGGCAAAGCCCTCTCCATAAATGCTTATTCTCAATATGGGATGCATAATATAGTAAGTGGGAAAAATTTTTGCAATCCACTGCGGCCATTTTGGAAAAAAAATGAAGAGTTGCGGGGCTATTAAAAAGATGCCAAAGAGCTTCATGTTAGCAAAAAGCGCGTTCATGTCGTTAACCGCAAGGCCCGCTATGAGCCCCAAGTCAACCATAAACATTGAACTCAAAATGAGCAAAAGAATCATCAGAAGCGGCTGGGTCCAGCCACCATTTAACAAAAGAATCACTATTCCCATAATCACGGCAAGCACCCCTCCCAAGAGACCGAATGCCGTAAGAATCTCAGCTTTGCTTGAGGGGGTAACCAGAAGAGCTGTGATGGTTTTCTTTTCTTTCGCCCCAACAAGAAGAACCGCGGGACCTAGGAATGCGCCCGCTAAGACACCGTACAAAACGAGAAACGGAAGCATCATCTCTAAAATGTTAAGCCCCCTCTCTTCTCCAAGAAGAGTTTGTTCAAAATCTACCTCAGGGCCTTCGGGGGCAATACTCCTTAGGGCAGATACTATGCTGGCAGCAATTACCGCCCTATCTTTCGCGTATGCCTCACCGTCAATATAAGTTTTTAAGACAACTTCTTTACCTTCCTTTAATATGTCTTCGATATCTTGAGGAAAAATTACACCTACATCCGCTTCTTTAACTTCAACTAAATTTAAAATTTCATCCTCTGAATCAGCATTGATAATATCTACCGCTTTATTTTTTTCAAGTTCTGAGACAACGATTCCATCTCCAACACCATAAACAGCCAACACTGGCTTTTCTTGCCACAGGCCCCCAAAAATTAACTGAAAAACCGCGGTTAATATTAGCGGAACAGCAAGAGCGAATAAAAGTATCGGGCTGCGAGGTCCCAAGCTTATTTCTCTTTTTATGATGGAGAAAATACGTGATATGCTCATGTAAGCCTCCTTCTTAAAACATAAAGCCCAAGTAGCAACATAACCAAATCAAATGAAGCAAGATAAGCTATCTCGGACAGATAATCGGAAAGGGCGTACCCGTAATTTACTATCCCATCCAGCGGGATAATTAAATAATAAGAAGGCACGGCTTTAATCCAAAAGGAATAGCCACCGGGAAAAATGAGAGTAAAAGCGGGACCCATAAAGACAACCATAAAGAGAGTTCCGTACGCGGTTAATCCTAAAAAACTTCTGCTTATCGTCCCTAAAACAAAAGAAAAGGCAACAACAAGAAGAGCGCCGAGGAGGAGAAAAACGATAAAAGGAACCACCGTGTTGATGCTAATGATATTCAATAAAAAAGCAGCCAGAAGACCTTCGAAAAAAGTTAAAAAGATGCCCGTGGCCACCTTGGCAGTCATAAACTCAGAGATACTTACAGGAGTAACAAGAATAGCATCGGCGGTTTTTTTGCGAATCTCCTCTGAAATTAAATTACCTAAAGCATAAAATTCAACCGCGAGAAGCACCACCACAAAGAGGATGCGCATCTTGTTTCTTGCGGGAATCTGCTTCCCTAACAAATCGGGCCCGATGACAACCTCGTCAAATGCCACGTTAAGGGGATAGCCTGAAAGATTATAGGCGGCCTCCCTGGCAATAACATCGCCTGCTTCCCTTATTTCTTCGGGAGTTTGGCTGGAAGTATATAAAACAATTTTTGGCTTTCCTTCAGGCAGGGTAAAAGAGAGTCCCGCCTGAACATCCTCATCTTCAACAAGCTTTTTTAACTCTTTTTCATTATCGGCCCATACTGCTTCCACACCTTCTTCTTCAGAGATTTGTTCTTCAACCGCCTCTCGCCCTTTTTCAAAATAAAAACCCATGCTATATGTTTCTTCAACTTTGGAAGGCATAACATGGAATACGATGGCGTAGATAAAAATTGCCAGAAAAGTTATAACCGCCATAAAGCGGTTGCGGAAAATCTGAGTAACATCCTTTTTGACGATTGAAAGAACGCGGTTCATCCTTCTAACTTCCTACCGGTAAATTTGATGAAGATGTCTTCGAGAGTCGCCTCTTCGGTGTGCATATCCAAAATGGAATGCTTGGAATTAATCTCATCGATGCGTTTGCTCATATCCTTATCTTCAAGAGAAAGCTCTTCTTCTTTCACTTCCCCGTCTAACCGATAGCGAACTTTTAAGATTCGTTTTCCGTGCTCGTGTTTTAGGTTTTCGGGCGTGTCAATTACGGAAATTTTACCTTCATTTATGAAAGCGACCCTATCCGAGAGCTTGTCCGCTTCCAACATATCGTGAGTGGTAAGAAATATGGTGGCTCCTTTTTCCTTCTCCTTTAAAATAACATCTCGAACAGCTCTCGCGGAAACAGGGTCAAGTCCATCGGTTGGCTCATCAAGGAATAAAACTTTGGGTTGATTCACAAGGGACCTAGCCATCATCAAGCGCTGTTTCATCCCCTTTGAAAAACTGGCAACCTTTTGTCTTTTGTCAACAGGAAGATTTACCTTTTCCAGGAGAGCGACAACATCAAGCTTTTTTACACCAAAGAGAGAGGCAAAGAATTTGAGATTCTCAACGGCAGACATCTCCTCATATAGGTTTTTCTCCTCAAAGCAGACGCCGATTTGAGCTTGTATTTTATTTAGCTCTTTTGCTGTATCCATTCCAAGAATTGATATTTTTCCATCCTGGGGAATTAGGAGACCAATAAGCATTTTTAACGTGGTGGTTTTGCCCGCTCCATTGGGGCCAAGAAAACCCAAAATCTCGCACTTGTCGATGTGAAAAGAAATGTGATCCACCGCGAGTTTTTTGTTGTAAGAATAAGCTATCTTCTCAGCCGAAATAACTTTTTCCATATCAGCCACCTTTCCGTCTCAATTTCCATTTTTGCAAAAGATTGCACGTTACGCAAGGGAAAAATTAGCTATCCGTTTCCAACATCCTGAAAACTTAAGAGCAGAAAGAAAGGAGGAGGTTATCAGTTGGGAGTTTTGACAGTCCGTTTTGTAAGCCGCAGATTTGGATAGATTAAATATTGGAAAACAGAAGGAAAAATGGTTAAAATATAAAAGAAAAATTTCATAAGCAGCAAATAACCGAGCTTTAAAATTTGGGAGGCGAGTTGTTTCAAAGAAAAATATTAAGTGTATCGGTTCCGCTTATAGCAACCTTTTTAGCAACCTTTTGCGTGAATCTTTATAGTCGCTCAAATATTCCTATAATCGTTTATCACAACGTCAAAAATGGAATTGTATCGGAAAAAAGCTACATTGATATCTCAAAAAATAATTTAGAAACTCACCTCAAATACATATCTCAAAACTTTGAAGCAATTACCTATGATGAACTTCTCGCTTATCACAACAAAGATTTAAGGTTTAAAAATAAGAAACCCATTCTCATAACCTTCGACGATGGCCTCCTGAGTGTTTACAAGTATGCCTACCCTTTGGCGCTAAAATACAACATAAAGTTTACCATCGCTTATTTTCCCGGCAAATATGAACCACTTGCAAAAGTCAACAAAATCACCTGGCAACAATTAAAAGAGATGAAAGAATCCAAGATCGTTGAGGTAGCAAGCCATTCATATGATCACGTGGATTTAACCACATTAGAGAAGAATTAAATAAGATACCAGTTAACAAAGTCAAAGGAGGTTATCGAAGAAAAACTCGGCGCCTGTGACCACTTGATAGTCCCATATGGTAAATCCGATGAAATAGTAAGACTCATCGCCAAAGAGCTTGGTTACAATTCGCTTTCCGGGACCAGAAAGCGTGATGAGGCTAAAAAATTTAACTTTTTCGATGACTTTGTTTTTAATCCTTATGAGATAAAAAGAATAAACATTTCATCAGACGTTGGTGTTGATGGATTAGAAAGACTTAAATGATTCGTCACATTAATACTGCTTAATCACACTTCTATTAACTTTAGTCCATTGTTTTCGGGTTAATACTAAAAAAGTGTTGGTTTTTCTTTATTTATTACAACACTTATCGTCAGACCAGTACCTGGCATGCCAATAAAGGTAAGCTTCCCTTCTTGATTTTGAGAGTCCTCTATGTTGACGATAATGTTGTTTTAGCGAACCAAATCTTCCTTCAAGTCCATTGGTATCTTTGGGGATAGTATTGTCTTCTAAAAAAATAAACTAGTAAAATTAAGCTAAACAAGCAGATGTAAAAACAAGAGGATTTCGAAGAAAAGTTTAATTAGACAAAAAACTAGTTTACAAACCCAATTTTATCCATTGGCCAATAGATGAAGAACACCTTCCCTATAATATCGTCTTCAGAGATGGGACCAAAGATTCGGCTATCCAAACTGTTTGGGCGGTTATCTCCCGCTACAAAAACTTTATCGTAGGGAATCTTAACTGGTCCATAGTTGCTCACATCTACCGATTTCACATAGGGCTCATCAACTTGTTTACCGTCGATAAATAAATCGCCGTCTTTAATCTCTATCGTTTCACCCTCTGTGGCTATTACCCTCTTAACATAATCAGCAGACCTCATCGGAGACTTGAGAATTATGATATCACCATATTCGACAGGAGAAAAACGGTAAACCAGTTTGCTAACCAGAACCCTTTCTCCTTCAAAAAGCGTCGGGTCCATCGAGTGCTGTTGAATGGTAAATGCTTCTATGACGAAGAAACGAATAACAAGAGAAATTAAAAAAGCAGCAATTACAATAAAAACCGTCTCTTTTATGAAAGATAAAAATGAACCAGTTTTTGACTTCCAATGGGGAATTTCTTCCATATCCTCTTGCTCAAATCCACCCATATTCTCTTTTTTCACTCTACCTCACAACTACATTTACAAGTTTTTTGGGGACAACAACCACTTTAACAATTTCTTTGCCTTCCGTAAACTGTTTTAGCTTCTCGCTTGAAAGTGCTGTTTTTTTCATCTCTTCTTCAGAAACATCAGCAGAAACGGTTATCTTGTCCCTTACCTTGCCGTTAATCTGGACTATTAGCGCTATCTCCTCCGCTTTAGCGAGTTTCTCATCAAAAGTTGGCCATTTACCAAGATGAACGCTGCCTATTTTACCCATCGTCTCCCAAAGTTCCTCGGCAATGTGGGGTGCAAAAGGAGCAAGAAGAAGCAACAGCTTCTCATTAACTTCGGTCAAAAGATCTGAATTAACCTTGCCCTCGCCTTTATCGTCATAATATTTATAATTTGCGTTAACCAGCTCCATTATCGCGCTTATGGCGGTGTTTAAGTTAAACCGCTCTACATCGCCCGTAACTTTTTTAATCGTCTTATGGACAAATCTCAAAAGCTCTCTATCGGTGTCGTCGAGCCCGGTGTCGTCTCCTTTTTTGGAGGATTCGATATTTCTTACAACAATTCTCCACACTCTGTTCAAAAATCTATATGAGCCTTGAATCCCTTGATCGCTCCATTCAAGCTCCTTTTCTGGCGGAGATGCAAAGAGGATGAAGAGTCGGGCGGTATCGGCCCCGTAAGTTTTGATAATTTCGTTGGGGTCTACCACATTACCCTTGGACTTTGACATCTTGGCCCCATCTTTTATGACCATCCCTTGGGTTAGCAAATTGGAAAAAGGCTCTTCAACCTCACACATTCCCATATCTTTTATGACTTTAGTGAAAAAACGAGCGTAAAGAAGATGCATAATGGCGTGTTCTATGCCGCCGATGTATTGGTCAACGGGCATCCAGTAATTTGCGGCACTGCCATCAAAGGGCAATTTGCCTTCATTTGGACTGCAATAACGAAGAAAGTACCATGAAGAGCAGGTAAACGTATCCATAGTATCTGTTTCTCTTCTTGCAGGCCCAGAACACCTTGGACAGACTGTATTCACAAACCTCTCGTGTTTTGCCAAAGGAGAGCCGCCTTTTTCGGTAATCTTTACATCATCGGGAAGTATAACAGGCAGATCTTCTTCGGAAACGGGAACTATGCCACACTTATCACAATAAATTATGGGAATTGGGTTTCCCCAATAACGCTGGCGCGAAATCAGCCAGTCCCTAAGACGGTAATTTACCGCAAGCTCGCCTTTGTTCTGCTCTTTTAAAAATTTGGCTATCGCTTTTGCCCCTTCTTTGCTGGGCATCCCGTTAAACTTGCCTGAATTTATCATTAGTCCTTCGCCAGTATATGCCTTATCGAGACCGGAGCTTAAATCCTCGCCCGCAGGTTGAATAACCAGCTCGATTGGAAGCTCGTATTTCTTGGCAAAAGCAAAGTCCCTCTCATCGTGGGCTGGAACCGCCATAACCGCACCGGTTCCGTATTCCATTAGAACATAATCTGCTATCCAAACCGGCACTTCTCTGCCGTTTACGGGATTTATGATGTATGTGCCCGTAAAACACCCGTTTTTTTCAATTTCAGCTGAGGTTCTGTCGATTTCGGTTTCCTTTGCAACTTTTTCTCTAAACTTTACGATATCTTCCTCATAAGGAGTTCCCTTGACAAGCTCATCTACAAGAAGATGTTCCGGCGCAAGAAGAAAGAAAGTGCAACCGAAGAGCGTGTCGGGACGGGTTGTAAAGACGGTGACAGTTTTTCCATCTTTAAGGATAAAATCGACCATGGCGCCTTCGCTCCGGCCAATCCAGTTTTTCTGCATAACTTTTACCCTTTCGGGCCACCCTTTGAGTTTTTCAAGGTCGTTTAGCAAGGGTCCGGTGTAGTCTGTAATTTTGAAGTACCACTGTTCAAGTTCTTTTTGCTCAACGAGAGTACTACATCTCCAGCAACCACCACCTTCAACCTGCTCATTGGCGAGAACCGTTTCACAAGAACTGCACCAATTAACTTTCGATTGTTTACGATACACCAAACCTCTCTTGTAAAATTTTAAGAAGAGCCACTGCCCCCATTTATAGTAATCGGGGTCACAGGTTATAACCTCACGATCCCAGTTGTAACTTAAACCCAAGCTTTTTAGTTGGTCGCGCATTATGTCGATATTTTCATAAGTCCACTTTCGAGGATGAACACCGTGTTTAATTGCCGCATTTTCAGCAGGCATCCCAAATGCATCATAGCCAATTGGATGAAGCACATTGAAGCCCTTCATCCTGCCATAACGAGCGACGACATCACCTATGGAGTAGTTTCTTACGTGACCCATGTGGATATTTCCGGAAGGATATGGAAACATTTCAAGGATGTATTTTTTGGTAAGCTTTAAATCTTCGGTTATCTCATATATATTCGATTCTTCCCATTTTTTCTGCCATTTTTTCTCAATCTTTGCAAAATCATACTTTGCCATAACCCCTCCAAAGCTTGGCTTTGGGGTCAGGTCTTGTTTTTTGACATTTAATTAAACAGTTTCATTTTTAAAATGTCAAGATTAAAGACCTGACCCCTTTTTTTGGTTTCAAAACTAACAAAAAAACCTTTCATCCAAAGGGACGAAAGGCCATCTCGCGGTACCACCCTACTTAACAAAAGATATATTGGTGGAGATGGAGGGGATTGAACCCTCGGCCTCCTCCACGCCAAGGAGGCGCTCTCCCACTGAGCTACATCCCCACTTAAACCTTTTGCTCACTTTTTGCGACTTAACGTTCGCCAGACGCTACGCTTAACACCAAACCTGGCTTTCAGCTTCGGGCTCCAAGGCGAGTTTGATTTGGCCAGATGTTGGTTCGCACCCTCCCAACTCTCTTAAATCTAGCTTAAAACCTAATACTCCTTCTCAACGCCTCATATTCAATTGCCAGAATATTATATAAAACGCAGCTTAATTAATCAACGCATTTTGTCTAAACAAACATTGATTTATGGATATGTTTTTGCACAAAGGATAATAAAATGGTTAAACCTTATGTTTCGGGTTTTCTTCCCACTCAATTTGAGGAGCATCTTTCCAGAGACGCTCAATCTGATAATAGTCTCTTACCTCAGTGGTAAACACATGGATGACCACACTTCCATAATCGAGCAAAATCCACCCATTTTTCCCTTTTCCTTCAACCCCAATTGGCTTTTCTTTCTTCTCACGTAGCTTTTCCTGGATGAAATCAGAAATGTAGTCAACCTGCCGCTCATTTTTACCTTCACAAATTACAAAGTAATCGGTGATGCTCAACAGATTTCTTAAGTCTAAAACAATGATGTTTTCAGCTTTTTTTTCATAAGCTTTATATGTAGCTATTCTTACAATCTCTTTTGTATCTAGCAAACAATCTCCCTCTATTCTCCCTCATCTGAAACATAATCTTTCCCCACAACCACAACGATATCCGCTAAGTCTTGGGTGATTGAACGGTTTACAATTATACCAACCCCCAATGTTTTTTGAATGTTGGTTGAGACCTCATTGTGCTCTCCATAAACCAATATCTGAGTCTCTTCATAACTGAAATTATCCGCATTCTTCGTTCCCACCACTTGATATCCCATATTTATCAATTTGTCCGCAACTTCTCCTGCTATGCCGGGTACGCCGCATCCGTTTAAAACCATGGCCCTTACGGTCTCTTCTTTCTTAATCCTCACCCCCCAAAGAACCGCAAGCAGCTCCTCCATTCTATCTTTGTCTGGTTCATAATAGATGCCTTCTCCAACGGCATGATTTTTGACGGGAAGAGGGACAACACTTATGTCTTCCTGAGGATCCATCTTCTCAATCGCCTCCGATATCTTTTCTTTGTGATCAGACAAAATATCAGAGTCTATTGCCAATTTAAAAACCTTCTCAAAATCGTTTTTATCCATAATTCTTTCGAGATCTAAGTAGTCAAGCTTAACATAGCCATGAAGCTCAATTCCAAAAAGATTTTGGATTGCAGATACGGCGGTTGAATCCTTGCCAGAAGAAAGCATCCCTCCAACCCTCTCGAATCCCAACCCGGGAATTTCAATGAACGTATCTTTGGGTATAGATATTCCATTTAAAATCCCCTCTTTTAAATCACAAAACAACGTCAACGTCTCATCTACACTCACTTTTCCGTCTTCGGTTTGCACACCCATAACAAGAAAAATGACTTTATCGCCAAGTTTAGGTTTTGAAGGAGCCCCGCTCGACTCAACGTTCCGATTTAAAGAGGCAGTTTTCGGCTTCAAAGAGGTTAAATATTTTGAAAACTGACCTAGAAAACGAAAACCAAAACCTCCAGCCAACACGCCAACAAGAACCACAATCCCAGCGACAATTAAAAGAATGCGTTTAAGCTTTCGCTTTCTCTCCAGCCGTCTACTTAACCTGATACCTCTTTTGATTTTTACTCTTCTATTTTTGATGACTGGATCCAATTCCAAACCTCAAAAGATTTAGGATGAATAAATTTCTTCCATTTTAAAAGGTGATAAAGCGTGCAAACATATGCCAATTCAAAAACTTCCAATAATCTTTTATGCCCAAAATCTCTAATTTTTTCCAAGTCAGAAAAAGATCTGGCCGGTTCAATCATATCGGCTATATATACTACCATATCCAAATCAGACATTTGCGGTTCGCCTACCGTGTGCCGACTTATGGCATTTATTGTATCGACATCCTTAATTCCTAAGCGTGAGACTACCAGCTTCCCTCCCAGGGGAGCATGAAGCAAACAAGGATTAATCTTTTCAACATAATTTACGGGAATATTTAGCTTTTTCGCTTCAGAAAGCATATCAGCCTCTCTTATTCCCCTGCCAAAATCATGAAGCAAACCGGCCAAAGAAGCTTTTTCTACATCAACTTTAAAGTGTTTTGCCATCTCTTTGGCGACATCTCTTACCCTCAAGCTGTGAGCAAAAAGCTCCTTATCAAACCAGTCGGCAAGTAAGTTTAAAATTTTAGGCTCGCTATGGCTCAAAAAAACATCACCTGTAGAATCCACACTTAAGGACGTAGTTTGCCACTCCTTCCGAAACAAGATATCTAATGGGAAGTCCTTCTTTGACACGCTCTCTAATATCCGTTGAAGAAATGGCAAGAGCCGGTATTTCCATTATGTAAATTTTTGGCTTCCCCTGTTCCGGCTCTTTATTCTCATAGGGAAGAACGTGAAGTTCTTTAAGTTTTTTCAAGCAGTAACCCGGCCGAGTTGCCGCGATAAACTTGCACATCCCGGCAAGCTTATCGGCATCCCTCCAGGTAATAATCTCAAGTATCGCATCGGCTCCTGTGATAAAAAATATTTCCGTCCCACCGCCATACATCTCCCGAAATTCAGAGATGGTATCAATTGTATAAGAGGGTCCTTTTCTATCGACTTCAATTCTTGACACTTCAAAATCCGAATTGGATGCCGTTGCAATAACGGTCATGAGATATCTTTCTACAGGATCTAAAGATTTTCTTTCTTCTTTGTGAGGCGGATAACCGGCTGGAACAAAAATTACTTTATCCAAATCAAACTGAATTAAAGCCTCCTCAGCGGTTACAAGATGACCGTTGTGAATAGGGTCAAAAGTTCCACCCATAATACCGATTTTAATTGGCCTTTTTTGAGACAACGTAATCACCTAAAGTAATTTTATTATATCCGTTTCCCCTGATAAAAGAAATATTCTTCCCTGGATTTACATTTTGCACTTTCCAATTCTTTGAGATTGCCACGTCGCTATCGCTCCTCGCCTGCCTGCCGGTAGGCACGTCAATGACCCCTACAGTTACTCTCCTTACTCCTTAATCCTTACTCCTTAATCCTTACTCCTTAATTTTACCAGCCAATATCTAAGAGCGAATTTGTCCGCTGCCATGAATAATATATTTTGTCGTAGTTAATGCCTCTAGCCCCATTGGACCCCTTGCGTGAAGTTTCTGCGTGCTTATTCCTATCTCAGCGCCAAAACCATATTGCCCGCCATCGGTAAAACGAGTTGAAGCATTTACATATACCGCCGCCGCATCAACCTCTTCTGTAAATTTCTTTGCAGCGGAATAATCCTCGGTGATTATTGCTTCGGAATGTTTGGTTCCATATTTCTGGATATGAGCAATCGCTTCATCTAAAGACTGAACCACCTTAACAGCCATCTTGAAATCCAGATATTCCGTCTTCCAATCCTCTTCGGTTGCCTTAAGTATATCTGAACCAATTGAGCAAGTGACTTCGCAACCAAATATCTCAACATTTTTTCCTTTGAGTTCATTTAGAATTTCAGGAAGAAACCCTTTTTCCACCAAACTTTTATGAATTAGCAAGGTCTCAGCCGCATTACACACACCGGGACGTTGACATTTCGCGTTTATAACAATTTTTTTGGCCATATCCAAATCCGCCCCTCTATCCAAATACACATGACAGTTGCCCACGCCTGTTTCAATCACAGGAATGGTTGAATTTTCAATAACCGATTGAATTAAAGATGCCCCGCCGCGCGGTATTAAAACGTCAACGTGTGAGCGCATTTTCATTAATTCGGTTGTAGCGGCCCTGTCGGTGGACGCAATGGATTGAATACAGTTTTCGGGAAGCCCCGCCCTAATTGCCGCATCAGCAATTGTTTTAGTCAAAGCGAGATTGGAATTTATGGCAACCGAGCCGCCTCTTAGAATCACGACATTGCCCGACTTAATACAAAGGCCCGCCGCATCCACGGTAACATTCGGCCTCGCCTCATAGATTAAACCAATTACACCCAACGGAACTCTCGCTTGTAGTATTTCAAGCTCATTGGGTAACCTCCAACCCTTTACAATCTCACCAACGGGATCTTTTAAAAAAGCAACTTCTCTTAAATCCTGAGCCATATCTTCTATCCGCGCCTTATTTAAAAACAAACGATCCATAAGCGCCTTAGAAATCTTCCTTCTTTTACCCTCTTCTAAGTCTTTTTTATTTGCATCGATAATTTTATCGGCATTCGCAACCAATGCGTCGGCCATTGTGTTTAAAGCAGAATTTTTTACCTCGGCCGATACTGTCGCAAGTTTTATCGCCGCTTCTTTGGCTTTCTTTCCCAACTTTAAAACTTCGCTCATTTTAACCCCCGTCTAATCAAGTAATAGCTTTTGGCTCATCGTTTCTAAAATACACACAACAACTAATGAAGAACCACCAAACAATCCCTATGGATTATCTCCTCGCTCGCCCCGTCCGAAAGCTTCTTTATGACCTCGTTCCTTCGCAAGCCCTTAATCTTCTTTACTTCATCGGAATCAAAGTTTGTCAAACCCTTCGCAAATGGAGCTCCATTCAAATCTATGATATCTACCGCATCCCCGATATTAAATTTCCCATAACAATCAACCGTACCCGCGGGCAACAAACTTTTTTTACCCTCGACAATGGCTTTTTTTGCTCCGTCATCGACCATAAGTTTGCCTTCAGATGTTCGGCCAAACGCTATCCAGAGTTTTTTACTTGAAGTTCGTTTATTTTTAGGTAGAAAAACTGTCCCGATCGGTTTCCCTTCCACCACATCAAGAATCACATTGGGTTTACTTCCATCAACTATAACCATACGAACACCGGCAAATGTTGTAATCTTGCCCGCCTGAATTTTGGTTACCATACCCCCTGAGCCAAATTTCGTTCCCACTCCACCAGCTAATAACTCGATTTCAGGGGTTATCTTTTTAACTTCGCGAATAAGTTGCGCGTCTTTATTTAAACGAGGATCCACCGTATATAGGCCTTCAATGTCAGAAAGAAGTATCAAAAGATCTGCCTGTATTAAGCTCGCCACTAAAGCCGCAAGAGTATCATTATCGCCAAATTTTATTTCATCTACCGCCGTAGTGTCATTTTCATTAACAACTGGAACAACCCCTAAAGCAAAGAGCTTATTGAGTGTGTTTCTAGCGTTCAAATATTGTTGTCGATGTATGATATCAAACTGGGTTATCAAAACTTGACCAACTTTAAAACCATGTTTATCTAGAAGATTTGCGTATCGCTCAATCAATAAGCCTTGCCCCACAGAGGCAGCCGCCTGAAGCTCGGGGATTTCCTTGGGTCTGGTTTTTAATCCTAAGCATTCTACCCCGGCAGCAATCGCGC
Organism: Actinomycetota bacterium; assembly: GCA_011046085.1. Classification (GTDB taxonomy): domain Bacteria; phylum Actinomycetota; class Aquicultoria; order UBA3085; family Oleimmundimicrobiaceae; genus DSBK01. The sequence continues at coordinate 46,480 of DSBK01000016.1, read as the reverse complement.
CCGAAGTAACGATAAGAACTTGATGCCCCCGCTTTTTGAGCGTTGCCACCTGATTAACCAAACTTTTCATCCGACGCGAATCCAGTTTGCCCGATGACGCAGTAATTAAGCTTGAACCTATTTTAACTACAATTTTTTTTCCGTTTCCTAAACACTTCTTTTTCATTTTTCTCCCAAATACACTTAATTTAAGATTCTAGAGGATGAAAATCAAACGTAATGGGGCCAATTTTTACAACATCTCCATCTTTTGCCCCAGCTTCCATTAATCTTTCTTCAACCCCCATTGTCTTAAATTTATTTTGAAGACGAATCACCGCTTCTTCGTTATCAAGGTCTGTCATCTCGACAATTCGTTCAACCCGCTTACCTTTCACCACAAAAATATCATTCTCCTTCAAAACAGTAAAACCTTCTTCGAGCCGTTCTTTTTCGTATGAGTAAATTCGATGAATTTCTTTTTTGCCGGTTTTAACTATCGGTTCAAACTCCTCAAGAGTTTTCTGAACCGCCCAAATAAGTTTATCAACACCTTCCCCCGTTACCGCAGAGATGGGATAAAAAGAATATCCTGTCTTGCCAAAGAACTTCTCCGCTCTCTTTAAATTATCTCTACCCTGCTCTATGTCTATTTTATTGCCTACAACTATTTGGGGCCTTTCCAAAAGTTTGGAATCATAAAAACTGAGTTCTTTGTTTACTTTTTCAAAATCTTCCTTAAAATCCCTTCCTTCGATCTGAGCCAAATCGATAACATGCACCAAAATCGCTGTTCGTGAAATATGACGTAAGAAAGCATGACCCAGACCAGCCCCCTTGTGCGCTCCCTCAATTAAACCAGGGATATCCGCCGCCACAAAGCTCTTATGATTTTCAAGATAAGCAACACCCAAATTGGGAACCTTGGTAGTAAACGGATAGTTTGCTATCTTTGGTTTTGCAGCCGATATGCGACTTATCAACGTCGACTTTCCAACATTTGGATAACCAATTAACCCGACATCAGCAAGAAGTTTGAGTTCTAATATTATCCATTTCTCTTCGCCCTTCTCGCCCTTCTCGGCAAACCCGGGGGCCCTTCGGGCGGACGTCGCAAAACAAACATTACCCCTACCTCCCATTCCTCCTCGCGCAATAACCTCTTTTTGACCCTTTTCTGTGAGGTCAAACATTACTTCACCTTCAACACTTTTTACAATAGTTCCCGGAGGAACCCTTAATACAAGTTCATCACCGTTTGCTCCATGTCTATTGCTGCCCTTACCGTGCTCGCCTTTTTTCGCTTTGAAATGCCTTTTGAAACTGAACTCAATTAATGTCCGGAGACCCTCGTCGACCTCTAAAATTATATTTCCGCCAGAGCCACCATCGCCACCATCTGGTCCGCCTTTGGGCCTATATTTCTCACGTAGAAAACTTACGCAGCCGTTTCCACCATCTCCGCCTTTTACAAATATCTTCGCTTCATCAATAAACATACGATCACCAATCACGTTATAATAGAAAATAAAAAAGTCCCGACCCTTACCCGGAACTTTTTTTAATATTTAAAATCACAAATCTATGATATCTACCGTTATGCTTCGACAACAACATCAACTTTTTTGTTGTTGTTACTTTTGTAGAACTTCACCACACCATCGGCTTTAGCAAAAAGAGTGTCATCGCTACCGCGCCCCACATTTAAGCCGGGTCTAACTTTGGTCCCTCTTTGCCTAACTATGATGCTTCCGGTGGTAACAAATTGACCCCCGAATCTTTTTACACCCAATCTTTTCGAGTTACTATCTCTTCCGTTTCGGCTGCTTCCTAACCCTTTTTTATGCGCCATTTATATTCCCCCAAAATTTATTATAAAATACTTATATCAAAAATATACAGTTTTTGTCAATAAAACGCACTTCGTAAACCTTATTTAGATTTCGATTCACTGGTAGATTTCAATTTGGCCTTCGGCTTTGAAGTTGTTTTTACCTTGCTCGTAGCGAGCTTTTTGGTGGTCGATTTCCCTGAAGATTTTTTTGTTGCCGCCTTCGCCGTCGTTTTTTTGACAGTTTTTGGCACAGACTTTTTTACTTCCTTTTTTTCAGGTGCCTTCTCTGCTTTTTTATTTACTTCTTTCTTTTCGATAACCTTCTTTGGTTTTTCTACAGGAACAGACCTTTTTTCACCAAAATTAATCTCGTCAATATGCACTTTTGTTATAAGTTGACGATGCCCTCTTTTTCTCCTATAACCTTTTTTAGCTTTATGCTTATAAACGATTACCTTATCACCTTTGGTCTGTTCAACAATAGTCCCTTTAATGTTGGCCTTAGACAAATTCTCTGAACCAACCACATTTTCATTCCCATCTGACAAAAAAACTATATCTTTAAGGTTCAGTGAGTCGCCAACTTTGCCTTCAATCTTTTCAAGCAATACCACATCGCCCGCTTTAACCTTATATTGTTTTCCACCGGATTTAATCAGCGCGTACAGAATAAACTCCTCCTTTTCATTCACACAGCGTATAATATTAACGCACGTCTCTTTCCATGTCAATCCAGAGATTTAGACATTTCCATAAAGACTTTTCTTACGGTCATTTTGATACCACTTAAAACCATTTCAAACTCACCAAGCTCAACGCCTGAATCCCCAATCATATATATCGCTTTCCCTGTTCGTCTACGCAATTTTCGCAAATCTTCTTGATTTTTACCGACCATAAAAGCAGCCGCATCGGGATGCAATTTGAACAAAAAAGCTCTCTCAGGATTCGATGTTAAAAACGAGGTTAATTTTCTTTTTAAGTCGATAAAAACCGTTCTTTTTGAGGGAATTTTTCCTATACCGCCGCAACATAAACATGGCTCACTTAAAATATCTAATATTCCCTCTGAAACATTTTTTCTGGTCATTTCAACCAAGCCCAGTTTGGATATCTCAACAACTCTGCTTTTAGTCCTATCTTTTTCAAGAGCTTCGTTTAATATTTTGGAAACCTGCTTTTTGTGCCGTGGGTTTGTCATGTCTATAAAATCGATGACGATAATTCCACCTATGTCTCTTAGGCGTATCTGACGGACGACTTCTTCAGCCGCTTCAAGATTTGTTTTAAGAATTGTTTCTTCCAAACTTGTTTTCCCAATATATTTACCCGTATTTACATCGATTGCCGTGAGAGCTTCTGTGGGATCAATGCTAATATATCCTCCCGAGCGAAGCCAAGCTTTTCTCTTTAAGGCATCCTTGATTTGATTGTTGATGTTAAACTTATCAAAGAGAGGCATTCTGTCTCTATAAAGATAGACTCGTTCCCTAAGCTCCGGGTTTGTTTTCTTTAAATAGTTCATTATTTTTTTATATCTCGCAGAAGAATCGACCATCAAACGTTTAAAATCTGATGTAAATACATCCCTTATCATTTTTAAATCCAAATCTTCTTCAGAGTAAATTAGTTTTGGAGGTTTAGCCCGGGTAGTTTTTGCTTTGATGTTTTTCCATAAACCTTTGAGGTAATTTAAATCCTTTTTTAAATCGTCGAACTTTGCACCCTCCGCAGCGGTTCTTACTATTAAACCCATGCTGCGAGGTTTAATTTTTAGACCAAGTTCTTTAAGCCTCGCCTTTTCATTATCAGGAAGACGTCGTGAAACTCCTACGTTATCTCCATATGGCATCAAGACCATATATTTGCCCGCTAAGCTTATAAAAGTTGTAACCCGTGCCCCTTTGGTTCCCATAGGGTCCCGGATAACTTGAACTAAAATATCTTGTCCCTCTTTCAGCATGTGTTGAATTTTTAGAGATGCGGGATCCAGTTCCTCTTCAGGGAAAAGAACCTCATCCACATACAAAAAGCTGCTTTTTCTTAATCCTATATCAACAAAGGCAGCTTCCATCCCAGGCAACACATTTTTTACCCTACCCAAATAGATGTTCCCAACTATGGAATAAGAGTCAATTTGCTCTATGTAAATTTCGGCAAGTTTTGCATCTTCAACAATAGCCACCCGAACCTCGTCTTCGTCCACGGCAATCATCATCTCTTTAATTTCTGTTTTCATTAAATCTCCTTGTTTCACCTCGTATCCAAAGGACAATGAAGTTCATTGCCAATTTTAGCATACATCCCAATACGATAAATACCCAGTATTTCATAGTCCATCCCGCTTTTAAACCCATCAAAAAGTAACTCTATTAATATATCTGGCCTTATTTCCCCCTGATCTCCAATAGATAATAAAACCTCTAAAACAATTCTATCCAACTTGCGCTCCACAATTTGGATAGAAAAAACTGCCTCTTGTGTAAATATTTTTTTTTCTTTTCCCCTTTTCAAAAATCTAAGCTCCTTTTTTGACAACAACTTGTTAATTAAACATTGAACATCATCAAGGTCTGTGGCCAAGATTTTGATTTCTATTCGATATTTAGCACGATCGATAAATTTTGTTATCGATGGTTCGTTAAGTTGAATGTATCCGGCCCGAAAAACGTGCAAGCCATCGGGTAACGTTAAATTAATGCGACTTGTAACTTCCTTTAAATCAAGCTTCTTGCTTAAAAATATATCTACGTATTCAGATTCACTGTCAATCCCAATCGGAAGAGGAGGGCCATAAGATAGTTTTGCCCTGGGATTAAACCCCTGCGTTAAAACAAAGGGGAGACGCGCCCTCCTTAAAGCTCTTTCTAATGTGGAGATAAGGTCAAGATGAGATATAAATTTAAGTCTATCCTTTTTGCCATATTTTATTCTTAGGCGATGCAACACCTGTTTGTTGGTTATTTTCATATTTTCATTTTTCATTTCCAAAACTGTATCCTTTGTTAACCTTAAATTCTTTACTCCATCATCTACCGCTTATAAGATTGTCGCGCCCCGATGAATATCGGGGCTCGCAATGACCCTATTTTTGCCATCACAAGAGCTTTAACCCGTAGTGATATCCTCGCTTCTTCATCGTCATCACGAGCGAATGAAGTGAGCGTGGTGATCTCTTTCTAATACAGAGGCTATACTTACCAGCAAGATTGCTTCGGCTGAAGCCTCGCAATGATGTCTTTACCATCACTGCCTGTCGGCAGACAGGTCTGGCGATTTCTTTCGTCAGATCGGTATCCGAAAATCACTCCAATAAGACTGGGGTGAGATACTCATAATAAACACTACGGTTACTCTCCTTACTCCTTAATCCCGTCTTTACCCTTTTAACTATCAGCTATCAGTCAATCCACATACCCCGCATTTGTTGCAAGAACCAAATCGACAATCACCGGTCGTTTCTTTCTTTAATGCCTTATTGTACTCGATCTCAAGATAGTTTTTGGTAACTCCGGCGCTTATGTGATCCCACGCGAAAACCTCATTTAGGGAGCGCTCACGGTATGCATAGAAATCGATGGAGAGATCTGTTTTTTCGAGGGCCTCTCTCCATTTTTCAAAATCAAAATATTCCATCCATGCATCAAATTTACAGCCTGAATTCCAGGCCATTTCAATTACCTTAGCAAGTCGCCTATCTCCTCGCGCCATAACACCCTCAATAACACTAAGTTTCGCCTCATGCCAACCGAAAGAAATATTCTTGCCTCTTAAGTGCTTCTTTAAAAATCCTTGTTTTTCTAGTAACTGATCCAGCGTATTCTGCCCAACCCACTGAAATGGAGTATGAGCTTTGGGCACAAACGAAGAGGCATTAACATTTATCTTTAACCTTCCCCGTTCATTGCGGGGAACAATATCTAATCCCAAACTAACCACCCTGTTAACCAACTCAACTATCCCCTGCAAATCCTCTTGCGTTTCCGTAGGCAAACCAATCATAAAATAGAGTTTGAGTTTCCTCCATCCATTCTTAAACGCCGACTTCGCAGCCAAAAGTATATCTTCATCGGTTAAATTCTTATTAATCACATCTCTGAGCCGTTGTGTTCCTGCTTCGGGGGCAAACGTAAGGCCCGTTTTTTTAACTCTTTGAATTTGCTTGGCAAGCTTTACTGAGAATGAATCCATCCTTAAAGAAGGCAAAGATACGGCAATACCCTTATCTTCGTCTCGCATCATTATGTCGGTTATTAATCCTTTAATTTCTTTATGGTCGCCGCTGCTCAAAGAAAGAAGCGATATTTCCTCATAACCAGTGTTGTTTAACAAGGTTTCGGATAAATTTTTAAGATTTTCTTTAGAACGCTCCCTAGCGGGGCGATATATCATCCCAGCCTGACAAAATCTGCATCCCCTGGTGCAACCTCTCGCAATTTCAAGCGAACATCTATCGTGAACCACTTGCGTAAAAGGAATAATTGGCGCGGTGGGAAACTTTGCCTCATTTATATCTTTGAACAAATTTTTTGTAATGGTTTTTGGAATCTCGTTTGACGCTGGTTCAATTTTTTTTATTAGCCCCAACGAATGATAATCGACCTTATATAGGGAAGGAACATAGATCCCAGGCATTTTAGCTAAAATTTCTAATATCTTTTCCCTTTTTTCGCCAGCTCTCTTTTGCTTCTTAAATTCACCAATAAATTCAAGAAGCAAATCTTCCCCATCACCTATAATAAAGAGATCAAAAAAGGGCGCAAGAGGTTCGGGATTAAAAACACATGGACCGCCGCCTATAACCAAAGGACATGCTTCCTCTCGATCTTTAGCAAAAAGTGGAATTTGGGCTAAATCGAGCATATTGAGTACATTTGTATAGATCATCTCGTATTGAAGCGTAAAACCCAAAACATCGCAGTTATTTACGGGAAAATGAGATTCAAGGGTAAAAAGAGGGATGTTTTCTTCCCTCATTTTCGCTTCCATATCAACCCAGGGAGCAAAAACACGCTCGCACACAATATTCTTACACTCGTTTAGAATTTCATATAAAATTTGAATAGCTAGATTGGACATCCCAATCTCGTAGATATCAGGATAAGCTAAGGCAAAAATTATATCTTCCGATTTGGGAATCTTTCGTTTTGAGTTCCACTCATTGTTTATATATCTAACGGGTTTCTCGACAAAAGGCAGGCATTTTTCAATTTTTGGCCAAAGATTTTTCAATTTACGACCTTCAACTTCCTCGCCGCTTCTGCCGCCATATCCCATGTCTCATCAACAGATAAATCACTGATACCCTTCTCGAAATATTTATTGGCAGTTTTTCCTATAGCCACGGTCCCGCAATATGCAATTGCGGCCTTGGTGACAAGACCTATCACCGGCAGAAAAGATACTAATCCTCTGGCAATGGCCCTAAATGTAAAACCTCCGCCAACGACCATAATAACCTCTTTTGCCCTTGAAACATCAATCTCTTTATCATAAACAACGGCGATTTTTAATATCATCTTAATTTGATTCGTCGTAAGTATCGGCATATTGGCGCCCGGATAAATGGGTATTCCTGCTATAGCAGCATTCTGCGCGGCAGTGCTTTTTATTATTTCCTCTATTATGGGCAACTTAAAAACAGGGAGACTAACTGCCAAAGAAAGTTTTTTTTCACCAGACCGATCAATGATAGCTGGAATTAATTCATTATTGATATTTATATCTTTTTTAACGGAAATTAAGACTAATTTTGAAACAAACTTGCCAAGATAATTGCTGGCAGGCTCAAGTTGGGCTTCCAAATTTTTTGGCAAATCTATTTTATTAATAACTAACAAAAAGGGTAGCTTGCTCTCTTCTAAGTAAGTTAGCAAATTTTTGATTCTTTTACTTATTTTTCCCGTTACATCAACAACCACCAAAATCAAATTCGCCTTCCTTAGCCTTGAAGCAAAATCTGGCAAGATATTTTTATCGCTCAATTCCACCGTGGAAAAAACCTCGTTTGACCCAATGGCCAGTCTGTCAATCAAAGAGTTTTTTCCAACATCCTCTTCTCCCGCAACCAGAATTGACACGGGCAAAATAGATTCCTTTTTGATTTTTTTCAATGATTTTATAATCGTTCTCATTTTAAGCGGCAATTTCTTTCGTTTTTTCATACTTATCCTCCAACTATTTAAATCTGTTCGCGTAAACATTTAATAAAAGGCCTGCTCCAATAAAATTTACCAGCATCGAGCTTCCCCCATAACTGAAAAACGGAAGAGGTATTCCAGTTATCGGCATAATCCCCATGGTCATGCCGGTATTTACCAAAACCTGAAATAACCACATAGCTGAAACCCCAGTAGCCACCAACGTGCCATAGAGATTTCCTGCCGACATTGCTATCGCTATACCTCTTGAAATTAAAAGAAAATATAGACCCAAAAGAATGAGCGCGCCAAAAAATCCTAGCTCTTCTCCAACGACCGAAAATATAAAGTCTGCATGGCGCACAGGTAAAAATCTCAGGCCACTTTGAGTTCCTGAAAAAAGTCCTTTGCCGAAAAAATTACCTGAGCCAATCGCTATCTTGGATTGCATTAAATTATAACCCGCTCCCATTGGATCCACGCTCGGATTAATAAAGATCATCAATCTGTCCATCTGATATTCCCTCAATAAATTAAATTGAAAAATAAGCAGGATTGCAATGATGCCAATCCCAAGAATTAAAAGAGCATGTTGCCAACGTAATCCTGAGATAAACAGCATTCCCAACGTTATGGCCATCAAGACAAGAGCAGTTCCCATGTCCGGTTGGACTAAAATTAAAATTAGCGGCAGGCCAACATGAGCAAACACCACAACCAATTCAGAAAATGTTTGAACATTTCCTTTTTTGTCGGCCAAAAACGCTCCCAAGGTTAGAATTAAAATTATCTTTGCTAATTCCGAGGGCTGAAGATTAAAAAATCCTATCGATATCCACCTGGTAGCCCCAAGTGTAGTTTGTCCGATAAAAAAAACGAGGAGCAATAAAACAACATTGCCGATATACAAAGGCAACATGTAGTGCCTAAGCCAACTGTAATTAAAGAATGCCATGCCAGCAGCGACCAAAACACCTAACAAAGTGAAAATCAATTGCTTTTTTAGTAAAACAAAAGGATCTCCTTGATTGGCATAAGACGCGCTATAAACCATCAGATTTCCGTATGCAACCAATAAAAATGTCCCAATTATCAAACTAAAATCTATGAGCCTGACCCATTCGAAAAAACCCTTATTCTTCATTTAATCACCTTACCTGGAATTATCTACAACGCTCATTGGTCCAGTCTGGGGAAAACCAAACGCTGCCGCTAATATTCGACGAGCCGCCGGGGCCGCGATAGAACCGCCGTGCCCGCCCTGTTCAACCATAACAACAATAACATAACGAGGATTATTTGCTGGAGCATAGCAAGCGAACCATGCGAAATCATCCTTGCCCTTGACCTCCGCAGTACCCGTTTTGCCAGCCACATCAATGGGAAAACCGGAGAAAGCTCTTTCTGCAGTTCCATCAGTCACCACTCTACGCAATTCTTTTTGCAATCTCTTTATGGTATTTTTAGAAATAGCTACATCCCTTATTTTTTCTTTCTTAAATAAGTGAATTTGCTCCCCTTCGGCAGTTAAAACTCTCTTGACCAAATGTGGCTTCCAAAGCGTCCCGCCATTGGCTATTGTGCCATACAGGTTGACAATTTGGAGCGGTGAAGTCAATAAATCTCCTTGCCCGATTGCTAAATTAACCGTGTCCCCAGGCACCCATTTTTGGTATTCGGGATATTTTTCATTAAATCTCTTCTTCCACGCTATGTCGGGAACTCTGCCTTTGGTTTCCGATGGTAAGTCAATGCCCGTTTGGCGCCCAAAATTAAACTCACGAGACCATTTCTGCAGCAGCTCTCCTCCTTTTTTATACAACATATAACCAATCTCATAGAACACAACGTCACAGGACTCGCTCATACCTAAGCTTAAATCCACTAGACCATGACCTGCCCTGTTCCAACAGTGCTTGGGCCAGTCCTCGCCCATCCCTGTCCATTTGCCTTCACAATTAAAAGTACTATTATAAGACACTACCCCCTCCATTAATCCTGCCAAGTAAGTGACGGGTTTAAAAACCGAAGCCGGCGCGTAAGAGCACATCATGGTTCGGTTAATGAGAGGAAAGTTTGAAGATTTATCGTTTAGTCGGACCCATTCTTTCGAAGAAATGCCTCCAATAAATTTTGAGGCATCGTAAGCGGGATAACTTGCCATCGCCAACACTTCGCCGGTATTAGGATCAACTACAACAGCGGCTCCCGCCTGTGCCTCAGGATAACCATCTCTTTGAGCCGCTTTAATGGCATCCACCAAAGATTTTTCGGTAGCCACCTGTAAGTTAGCATCAATTGTTAGTTCAAGATTGTTACCGGCAATGGCCTCCTTATCGTCTAAAACTCGAATAATCTTTCCCGAGGCATCTACTTCAACTTCCTGGGAACCCTTTCCGCCACGAAGAATCCCTTCATACTGTTTTTCTATTCCGCTTTTTCCAACCAAATCACCAGGTTCGTATTCCGCCTCATCCTTTTTATCTAATTCTTCTTCAGATATTTCTCCCAGATAACCAAGAGCATGAGCTGCTATTGTAGAGGTGGGATAATTTCTAACATATTCTAGTTTTACTTCCACTCCAGGAAGATCAAAGGAGTGTTCCTTGATATAAACTGCAACATCTTCCTCAATGTCATATTTAATCACCCGCGGTTTTAAAGGGTCGGCTGTTTTCTCTTTTAGTTTTTCCTTAATTTCATCAGGAGCCATATTTAAAATTTCGCCCAGTTTCAACATCAAATCTTTGTTCTTTAATTTAGAGGGAGCGATTGTAGCAGCTAAACTTGGACGGTTATTAACCAGGATTTCTCCGTTTTTATCATAAATAACTCCTCTGGGAGCGCTGGTAGTAATGGTTCTTATCCTGTTGCTTTCGGCCATTTCCACATATTTTTCTCCGGCAAGCACCTGAAGACTCCAGAGTCTACCTAAAAGTATGCTAAACACAACGGTGATTATCGCTTCCAAAACCACCAATCTTTTCTGTATCGAATCATCTAGCTTTACCATTGCTAACCTACCTATTTATTTCAATCTAAGCTTTCCCTTTTTTTTTGAAATACATTTATCTTCCAGGTAATAAACATCTTTTTGTCTCATCAGCAACTTTAATAACAGCAAATAAATCGGCAATGCCAACAAACCATCATAAAGAGCGCATGGAATAATCAATCTAAAAAAAACTTCATGAAGAGCAATTATGTCACCGACCAAAAAGGAGAGTAAAACATAAACAATCTGAGAAATTAATGAGATTGAGAAAACAGCAACCATAGGTAAAATAAGATTTTCACCTATTAAATTCTTCTCCATTAAACCCGCAAAATAACCGGCTACGGTTTTAGATAAAGACCCGAGGCCCATGTTCCTTATTGTCATCAAATCTTGCAACAATCCACCCGTAAAACCCGCTAATGAACCAAGAATTGGCCCTTCGATAAAGGCATAAATTGATACCACGACTAAAACTAAATCCGGCTGAATTTTCCCGATACTAAAATAAGGAACAATCGTTGTTTGAGCTAAAAAAGCCACAAATATAACCGTTAAGAAAGTTAAAATAGACTGCACAATTACTCTCCTTCTTTGGACAAGAAAGAGGGAGCAGGCACAAGTTCCGTGATGACAAGAACTTCTTCAAGACCAGAAAAATTCACGTGCGTTTTTACTCGTACCTGTTTATACAAATCGTAGGGAGTTTCTTTAACCTCGCTAACCGTTCCAATAAATAAACCTTTGGGGAAAATCCCGCCCAAGCCTGAGGTTAATATGGGTTCATTTTTGGTTATTTCAATATCTTTAGAAATATAATTCATCACCAATTCCCCAGTTACTTGCCCTTCAACGATACCGGTCTCCCCTGAATTCATCAATTGCGCGGCAACCCCGCTCTTCTGATCAATTATAAGCTGAACCTTAGAAGCATGTGAAGAAACCATAACCACTTGCCCAACAAGTCCTTCCCCAACCAAAACGACCATATTTTTCTTTATGCCATCTTTAGACCCTTTATCTATCACAAAAGCCGATTGCCAATTATTTGTAGATCTTCCAACAACAACTGCTGGCAAGGTATGATAATGAGTTTTTTCTTTGAAGCCGACCAGTGTCCTTAAGCGTTTATTTTCCATCTCCATGTTCTTTATGGAAACAATCTGTTGTTTCAATTTCACTAACTCTTTTTTAAGCTGTTGGTTTTCTGCTTCCAAATTTCCTATGCTGGTTATAAGTTTCCACGCACTATTAAAAGGAGAAACAATTTTTGAAACCCCAGACTGCAGAGTTGCGAAAGAATTTATTGTAAGAAGCTGTGTTCTATGTAAAACTCCTTCATCGGCTTCCCTGAGATAGAATGTAAGAATTAATATACTTGTAAATATCAATAAGACGAGGGTAAGCTTATTCAAACTACCCCTCTTTAACCGCAAGATATAACACCTCTCAATTATCTTAACGCTACAAAATGATAATTAGCGTTGAACTCCGATAAGTATCTTTTTAAGCACATTTATTTCTTCTAGCGCTTTTCCTGAACCCATAACAACACAAGTCATTGGATCGTCCGCCAAGTAAACCGGCATTCCGATTTCCTGCCTTAATCTTTCATCTAATCCTCTTAAAAGAGAGCCCCCGCCAGCAAGAACAAGTCCCCTCTCCATTATATCGCTTGAAAGTTCCGGTGGAGTTCTTTCCAGGGTGGTTTTTATGGCAGAAATAACTGCGTTTAATGGTTCTTCAATGGCTGTTCTTATCTCTTCTGAAGAAAGCGTGACATTTTTCGGCATACCCGTCAAAAGATCCCTCCCGCGAACTTCTACATCTTCTTCTTCTTCAAGCGGATAGGCGGAGCCGATCTCTATTTTTATCTCTTCGGCTGTCCTTTCACCAATCATCACATTATTTTCTTTTTTAACATGATTAATTATGGCTTCATCAAATTCATCTCCACCAACACGAATCGACTCACTACAAACAATTCCGCCGAGCGATATCACCGCAACCTCCGTAGTTCCTCCACCGATATCACAAATTATATTACCCGCCGGATCGTGGATTGGAAGGCCGGCTCCAATTGCTGCTGCCATTGGCTCCTCAATTAAATACGCTGCCCTCGCTCCCGCCTGAATGGTGGCTTCAAAAACCGCTCTTTTTTCCACCTCGGTAACTCCAGAGGGAACACACACAACAACGCGCGGTTTAACAACAAATCTTCTCTTGTGTACCTTTTGTATAAAATAACGAATCATGCTCTCGGTTACTTCAAAATCAGCAATTACCCCATCTCTCATTGGCCGAATCGCAACAATATTGCCCGGCGTCCTTCCTAACATCCTTTTCGCTTCCGCGCCCACAGCAAGTATTTTGCCGGTTACTTTTTCGATCGAAACCACGGAGGGCTCCATAAGCACAATGCCTTTACCTTTAACATGAACAAGGGTGGTCGCAGTTCCTAAATCCACTGCCATATCTTTTCCAAACGGCATAAAATCGAACACCGAATCATCCTTTCTATAAAAAATCAATTACAAACCAAGACTCATAAATATTACCAAATTTCCTCAAAACAATAAACAAAAAAACAGTTTATAGCGTCGTATGCCTTGATGCAACTCTTTAAATAAAACCGCTCTCTTTTAAACTAATATAGTTGCCATCGCCGATTATAACATGGTCTAATAAGTCTATGCCTAAAATCTTCCCCGCATCCTTTAAACGTTTGGTTAAACAGATATCCTCTTTGCTGGGTGCAGGATCCCCGCTGGGATGATTATGGACAACTATCACTGAAGCCGCACTACACTTAACCGCAAACTTAAATAACTCTCGAGGATGAACTATGGAAGAACTTAAACTACCGGTAGAGATTTCAATGACCTTTAAAACTCGATTCTTTGTATTTAAAAATAAGGCCTTAAAACATTCTTTCTCAAAACACCTCATCTCGGACATGCATAGGTTCGCAACATCATTTGGACATGATATAAAAAAAATTTTCCGGTTGGCGGTAGCATTTACCCTTTTTCCAACCTCAATGGCCGCCAATATTTGAGATGCCTTGGCCTCGCCCACTCCACAAATTTCAGTTAATTCTTCAAAAGTGACGGTTGATAAGTTATGTAAGGCCTCAAACTTACTTAAAATACGTTGACTCAACTGTAAAACAGTTTCCTTTTTGGTCCCGGTTCCCAAAATAATGGCCAACAGCTCGACATCAGAGAGACCGTTTGCGCCGTAACGAAGGAGTCTCTCCCGAGGTCGAATATCCGGTGGTAATTTTTTCATAGTCAAGCGATACCCGGTGTTACTCATCATATTCTCGCAATCGCGCATTAGCGACAAAAACTTTCCCAAATATAGGGATGAGAGCAGCTTTTTTCACAAAAAGGTTTGCTATAACCCCGTTGATTGTTCCTGTTGCAATTGCAACAAAAAGAAGTAGTGGAACTTGAAAAAGAATACCCCAATGTTTGACAAATAACGTTGCCGCCAAAAGCAACTGGGTTATGTTGTGAGAGGTTGCCCCAGCTACGCTCACTCCAACCAAACTAAGTTTTCCGTAAAAAAAATTATAAACAATTAACATAATCAGGATACTCACGAAAGCGCCGCTTAAACTAAAAATAAAAGCGGGGGTAAAAAAAGAACCTGTTATTATCGAGCCAACAACCGTGCGAGCTATCGCATTAAAAAAACACTCTTTCCAAGAGAAAAATACAATCAAAAAAAGTGTAACTATGTTTGCCAATCCCAATCTAACACCAGGGATGGGGAAAACTGGTAAATAAAGGTACTCTATCACGTAAAGCACTATCCCCGCCCCGAGGAGAAGAGCCAAAATTACCATTTTTCTAATTTCAAAAGAGCCCATCATTCTCATCATCCATTAAAGACATCAACTTTATTCTTAGCTTCGCACCCGATAATTTTAACAACTACTTGATTTGGGACACATACTATCATGTCCCCTGGAGCGCTGATCCATCCCCGTGCCACACAATTATGATTTGGACAAGGAGAGGAAACCATTCTCACTTTCCCATTAGCAACTTCTATTATGCTTTCACCAAAAGGACCTTCAATCTCCATTCTCTTTGGATGTTCATAATCAAGCCTACAACGCTCAACCTCTTGACCATTTACCAGAACAACAACTTCTTCCCCTTTTTTCATTGAGAAATTTAACATACCAGCTCCGCCGATAAGAATAACTAGGGCAACAAAGAGCAGGGAGCCAATAAAAGCTTTATCATAACGGGTTAACATAAATAACCTCAAAATTTAAAGAATATCAATATATATCTTTTCGAATAACAAATTTAACACTAATTTCTTGGGATTTACAATTGAACTAGGTGTGGGTTGATTAAAATCAAACGGTTCCAGCAACTTCTTCTACCGAGTGATGTCCTTTGAGGAGAACAGAAATACATCCGGTTGGACATTTTTCTACACATTTTTTGCACTGAGTACATTTATCATTATCGATGGAAGCAAGATTATCAACAACATGAATTGCATCAAATTCACAGATTTTTTCGCAAGCCTTGCACCCGATACAACCCTTTTTACATATCGAGCGAACATCCTTTCCTTTATCTTGCGAGCAACAGAGAACATGAACCTTTTTGTCTTCTGGCACCAGCGTAATTATTCCTCGCGGACAAACCTCTACACAAACTCCACAACTTCGACATTTATGCCAATCTATATTGGGTAGCCCATCCTCGCCCATAACAATTGCCCCAAAAGGACAGGCTGCTGCGCAACTTCCAAAACCTAAACAACCATAAGAACAAAGAGACGGGCCTTTTCCTATCTGCTGAGCCATTTCACAATCCAACTCTCCATCATATATATAACGATGAGCAACTTCGTTTTTCCCTCCGCCGCAACGAACAAGCGCTTTTTTTGCAACTTTCTCTTCTTTCACTTCAATTCCCAATATAGCCGCAATTTGTTTTGCTATTTCCGCCCCTCCCGCAACACAGGCGGAAGGTGGAGCTTCGCCTTTTGCAATGACTTCGGCAAGACCGTCACACCCAGGATATCCACATGCCCCGCAGTTAGCGCCCGGGAGAGCCTCTCTAATGAGCTCAACCTTCGGGTCCACTTCAACATAGAAAATCTTCGAGGCAACCGCCAAAAGAGCTCCTAAAACAAGTCCCGTTCCGCCAAGTATTAAAGCTGCTTTAATTATTATGCTTGTATCCATTCTTCAATCATTCACCCTTCAAAAATTCTTGCCAATTACAAATTCTTAAAATTCTTTGCAATGCCCTAAGTCGCCATCTCTCTAAGCATCTATCTTATATTCCAAATAATCCTTTGAATCCAAGGAAAGCCAACGAAGAAAGCCCCGCCGCTATAAATGCTATTGGAATACCTTTTAATGAATGTGGTATCGGAGCTATTTCAATCCTTTCTCTCATGGCAGCAAACATTATAATTACCATTGAGAAACCCAGAGCGATGCCAATCGTATAGACCAGAGCTTCTCCTAAGCCATAATTATATTCCAGACTAAGTTTCCAGAAACCGGGCTTAACGCTCTCCGTGGCCGCAGCTAAAACGGCACAGTTTGTTGTGATAAGAGGCAAGAAAATGCCCAACGCTTTAAATAGTGTGGGGCTTACTTTTTTTATAACCATCTCAATAAATTGCACAAGCGCCGCTATAACAAGAATGAAAGCAGGTATATATAAAAAATCCCCAACACCGAGCGGGTCAAGCAAGAGATTCCAAACCCCCCAACACGCCATCGAAGCTAGCGTCATAACAAAAATCACAGCCATGCTCATCCCGATAGAAGTATCAAATCGGCTGGAAACTCCTAAGAAAGGACAGAGCCCAATAAATTTAATAAGTAAGATATTATTTATTAAAAATGCGGCCAGAAATATCAAGAATAACCGTTGCATTTATTCTCCTTTCCCCTGAAGCTTGCGCAACAACCCCATCAACAGGCCAAACGTAAAGAAAGCCCCCGGAAAACTCTGCAATATTTGGGGAGGCTGAAATCCCTTCAAAGATATTATTGTATTTTCAAAAGCAACTATTTGGCCTGTCCCGCCAAGCTCGCGGATAACGGCCATAACCAGAATAACCAACGTATAACCTAGCCCTTTGCCCAACCCGTCGGCGATAGAACGAATAACGCCATTCTTATAGGCAAAAGCTTCAGCCCTGCCAAGAATTATGCAGTTTACAACGATTAAGGGAATCCAAACCCCCAGTGCCGCATAAACAGCAGGGAAAAATGCTTTCATAGTTAAGTCCACAATCGTTACAAACGATGCGATAACTACGATAAATATGGGAATTCTTATTTCGTTTGGAACCGCTTTGCGAATCACCGAAATTAAAATATTTGAAGCGACCATAACAAAGCTGGCGGCCACGCCCATGAAGATGGCATTTTCAACCTTACTCGAAACCGCCAAAGCAGCACAAAGCCCAATTACCAGGCCAAACAAAGGATTTTCTTCAATTAGCCCGATGGTAAAATCCCGCCAGACGCTTCTTTTCATCAACTGCCTCCCGCAAATTCCTTGAAGATCTTGGCCGCATCACTAACATCCTGAGTTACAGCTCTTGAAGTTATGGAAGCTCCAGAAATCGCATCTATGTCAGTACTTATTTTCAGAGGATCGTTCACGGTTTTCCCTATAAACTGCTTGATGAATCCAGGCTCCTCAACAACTTTGTCTCCAACTCCCTTTGTCTCGCCAGAAATATCTAAAATTTTAATTCCCGCTATAGCGCCATCGGCTTTTATGGCAACGGCAACCTTAACCAAACCACCGTAACCATTTGCCCCCGTGGTAATCGCAACGCCAATTTTTTCAGTCCCCTTAACTATGTCAAAAACGGCTTCCAAACCTTCCACAACCTCTTTACCATTTTTTAGGGCTTCGACATTTTCAACCGGGGCAATACCTTGAACTTCAAAAATCTTTAATACATCCTTATATTTCTCTATCGTTTCCCTTTTTTCTTGTTCTTCAACTACAGGTTGAGTTACCGAATAAGTGGCAGCCAAAGCGCCTGCGGCGATGCCGCAAACCAGCATAAGCGTTAACGATAACCTTAAGAAATAAAACACCTTTTTCACTTGGCCTTCACCAACCCGTATTTCTTAGGTAATGTGTATCTATCTATTAAAGAAACGAACGAATTCATGAACAAAATCGCAAACATAACTCCTTCTACATAACCGGAATAAAGCCGTATAAGCATGGTTGCCAATCCACAACCGATACCGTAAACAACCCTTCCCTTTCTTGTAACCGGTGAAGTTACCGGATCCGTAGCCAAAAAGAAGGCGCCTAATAGAAGTCCCCCTCCAAGAAGGGTGATTAAAATATTTGTTCTTGCAAAAAAGCTAAGAAAGATAACGGTGCCGATAAAAGAAACGGGAATGCGCCAATCAATAACCTTTCTTGAGACGAGAATTATGCCACCCAATATAAGCAGCAAGGCGGATATTTCTCCCAGACAACCACCGCGATTTAAAAATAGCAGCGGCTTGTAAACAACCGAAATATCCGCAATAAGGTTCCCGGCGCTTATTTCGCGCAAAGCCATAAGCGGGGTGGCGCTGGTGATCGCGTCAAGCTCTTTTAATGGAGCAAACCAGCTATTTGACAATATTTCAGGCCAAGACACAAAAAGCATAGCCCTTCCGACAAGGGCGGGATTAAATATGTTATACCCCAGACCTCCAAAAAGTTGCTTCCCAAAGGTGATCGCAAGAAAACCGCCAACAAGAGGAATCCAGTAAGGAACCTTGGGAGGTAATGTGAGCGCCAAAATTAGACCCGTTAATGCCGCGCTGCCGTCAATCACTGTAACCGGCATTCGCCTATACATAAGAATCGCAGCTTCCGTTAAAACTGCAGCAATCATAGATAGAGAAATTGTTCGAATAGCATGACCGCCAAAAAGATAAATATCTAAAAGCACTACAGGCAGAAGGGCCAGAAATGTCCACCCCATCAACTTTCCAATTGTTTCATGACTTTTTATATGCGGCGGCGCAGAAACTATTAATTCTGAATTCATTTAACTCCCGCCTTTCTTTCGATCAGCTATAATTTTTGCTTTAGCGTGTCTTATAAGTTGAATGAGTGGCCTTTGAGCGGGGCACACGTATCCACAAAGCCCGCACTCTATACAATCCATTACGTCAGCATCTTCTGCCCTGTCTATCATACCTACTTCGATATACTGGCCGATAAAGTTAGGCATTATACGCACCGGACACACCTGGACACACCTTCCACATCGTATGCAAGCCCTTGGGTTTGACGCTATCGTCATCTCTCTGGGAAATACAACAACGCCCGATGTCCCCTTAACGATGGGAACAGATAAATCAAAAAGAGCAAAACCGGTCATCGGCCCACCGAGAATTACTTTACCGGGTTCTCCTTTAAAACCACCACATTCTTCAATTAGGTGGTTAACGGGTGTTCCTATTTTTACTTTAAGATTTTTTGATTCTTTTATACCAGGTCCCGCAACCGAAAGAACGCGCTCAAAAAGAGGTTTCCCTTCCCGTACCGCTTTCGATATCGCTATGGTTGTCCCAACATTATGAACTAAAGCCGAAACTTCACATGGAATACCGCCACTCGGAACTTCTTTATCTAGGATAACTTGAATTAGTTGCTTTTCAGCTCCCTGAGGATACTTCACACTTAGAGGAACTACTCTCATATTCCCTTCGGAAGAAACCAAATTATTCATGTGGTGTATGGCGTCAATTTTATTTGTTTCAATTGCAATATAGCCACGCTCCGCCCCGAGTACGCGCATAATAATTTTCAATCCATCTATTATAATTTCAGCATTTTCAAGGATGTTGCGATGATCTCCCGCTATGTAGGGTTCACACTCACACCCATTTACGATCACGTCTGTAATTGGTTTATCTTTTGGGGGCGAAAGTTTCACGTGTGATGGAAAAGCCGCTCCTCCCAAACCAACAATCCCAGCTTCCCTGATGGCGACACGCACCTTATCCGCATCTTTGGCTTCGCTTTCCGAAAACCCACTAAAACTTGATGTTTCTTGATTTCCATCGGGGGCGATAATTACACTTAAAACTTTATCGCCCGAGAAGCTCAACCGGGGCTCAATAGCAACCACTTCACCCGAGACACTGGAATGCACAGGTGCTGATACAAAACCATCGGAATCACCAATCTTTTGTCCAACCAAAACCCTTTGTTTAATTTCCACCAATGGCTTACATGGCGAACCCAGATTCTGTGAAAGAGGAATAACTATTTCATCTGGCAGTGATGCTTCTTCGATCGGCTTTTTCCCGAGCTCTTTTTTCACCAAATCATACTCGTGTGAGAATTCAAACCCCTTTTTTAAAGTTCTTAATTGCCCAAATATGCCCAGAAAAACCCCTCCGTTAAAGAATATTTATTCACCGAAGAAAAGTAAAATTTCCCTTTTAGCGCTTTCTGCCGAGTCTGAACCATGCACAATGTTTTCAGAGACATCTAAGGCAAAATCCCCGCGTATAGTCCCTGGTTCAGCCTCAAAGGGATTTGTTGCCCCAATCATTTTTCTAATAACAGAAACAGCGTTCTTGCCACTTACAACCATCGCAACAACAGCGCCAGAGATAACATAATTTATCAAATCATCGAAAAATGGCTGATCTCTATGTTGAGCATAGTGTTCTTCGGCCATCTCTTTATCTAAACGCATCAACTTCATTTCTTCTATGACAAGACCTCTTCTTTCTATGCGGCCAAGAACCTCTCCTACAAGCTTTTTCCCTACACCGTCTGGTTTTATCATCAAAAATGTTTTTTCCAGAAAAATCAACCCTCCTCTAAAAGTAACTCACAATTAAAAGGGATTTTACAATAGGCTAAATATTCTATCAAGAAATTTTTTCTAACCATTAAAAGGAAGCCTTACAATAAGGGCATATAGTCCAATTTAAATTTAAAGGACGATTACAAACGGGGCAACTTTTTTTAAGTTTTTTCATACAATATGGGCAGACAAGAAAATCTAGTTCAATAGGTTGACGACATCCGGAACAACTCTTTCTCGAATTAATCATTTCCTCTTTCATCTTAATTTCAAGTTCTCTTTCCTGGACATCGGCAACATATTCGGGGGGTCTTAAAATAAAATATACTATTAGCCCAAATACATTAAAGAAAAGGATTACAGCAGCCCAATATATTCCAATGGCGCCTCGTTTTTCAGCGTCCCGATAGACCCAGTAAATTACGCTTGCCCATAAAATAAGCAAGAACAAAATGAGTAACCTGGCCGCCATTTTAAATACGGGAGAACTAAAAAAATTCAATATTGACGTAATGAAATCCAATTTATCAACCCTCTTTTTTATAAAACAAATAATCCAATTAGATAACCTAACCCAAAAAAGAAAAGACAGAATAAAACCATTAACCCAAACAAAAATAGCACAATTTGGCCAACGTTAAATATATTTCGATAACCCATTCTCTTTACCTTCAAAATTTTCTCCCAATTTTCTTTTAAGAAAATTTCTTGCTTCGGCAACGGTCGACAAAGAGCCCGTTACACAAATTAAATCCGAATGCTTTGCGTTTTTCAATGATAAATTTAAAGCTTCAGGAATGCTTTTCGTGCATATATACCTATTACCAACAATATATTTTTTTAATAAATCGCACGACGCGCATCTCTCATTTCTATTCTCTGTTAGAACGATAAGGGAAGCGGCTGGAGCTATTTCATCAATTATTCCCTTTATATCTTTATCTTTAAGTATGGCAAGTATCAGTATGAGCTCATTATACTTAAACTCATCTCTTAAAACGCTTGCAAGTTGTTTGGCGCCCGCGGGATTATGGGCTCCATCCAAGACAACTAAAGGTGTTTTGGATAAAACTTCCAACCTTCCCGGACACCTCACCTTATTAAAACCCTCTTTTATCTTTTCAATTAAGAGAGGTTTTTTAAGAAATATTTCGGAGGCGGAAATTGCTAAAACCGCATTTTTAAGCTGATATGCTCCTTTTAGGTTTAAAGAAAGGTCGTTGTAGCAACCATAAAGTCCTTTAACCGAGAAATTGTTCTTATCTTCACTAAGAAAAGAAAAATCTTTTCCTAAGATCCTCAAATCAACTTTTTCACTCAAACAGCGCTCTTTAACTACTTTTAAAGACTCATTGGATAACTCACCGATTAAGGCAACCGAATCCTCCTTAATAATGTGGGCCTTTTCCCAAGCAATCTGGGAAACCGTGTCGCCCAATCTATCTGTGTGTTCCAATTCAACGTTTGTTATAACCGAAATTTTTGGGTTACAAACGCTTGTGGCATCCCATCTTCCGCCCATACCAACCTCCAAGACTGCGCAATCTATACCCGCATCCTGAAATATGATAAATGCTAAAACGGTTACCGTTTCAAAGTAACTCAACCTGTCGGGATAAAACCTCTCGTTAGCTTCATTTATCTTGGGCATAATCTTGCCAAGTGAAAATGCAAAAAGTTCTTCGGAAATTAGTTTTCCGTTTATTTCAAACCGCTCAGTAATTGAATCTAGGTGAGGAGACGTATAGACACCGGTTTTAATCCCGTGAGCCGAAAGAATGGAGGATATCATACGCGCCGTTGAAGTTTTCCCATTTGTTCCCGTAATCTGTATTACGGAAAAATCGCTTTGAGGATTCCCCAACTCCTCACATAAAGCTTTGACCCTCTTAAGCCCCGGGTTTATTTCATTATGACCCAATGAGTTTATATACTTATTTGCCTCTGTAAAATTCATACGCAGTCAGGCTACTGCGAAAGTTGTTTTAACTGGAACTCAACCTTGTCCTTTTCATCAACTAACTCAGTTTCTTTAGCCCTTTCTTTTTCAACAACCTTTGCCGGCGCCTTTGACAAAAATTCACCCCTTGAAAGCTTATTTTGTATATTTTTTAGATCCTTTTCTAGTTTAGCAAGTTTCTTTAAGAGTCTATCTTTTTCCGTATCAATATCTATCAACCCAGCAAGAGAAAGAAAAATCTCAAAACCAGGCACCACAGCAATTGCGGATTTGGCTGGCTTATTCACATTTTGACCAATCGAAACATTTGAAATATTTGTTAACTGAGAAATATAATTCAAATTATTCTTCAATACCAACATTTTCGCTTCATCTGAACCTTTCATAACGACCTCAATTTGCTTTGATGGAGGAAGCGAAAATGTCGAACGTATCGACCTAATCGCCACCGTTATATTTCTAATAAGTCCAAACTCCTCCTCAGATTTCTCATCCACAAGAGAAACATTTTCTTTTGGCCATGACTCAACCATTATACTTTCTCCCGTATCGGGCAAGTTTTGCCAAATTTCCTCAGTAGAAAAGGGCATAAAAGGATGAAGGATTCTTAAAATGTTGTCAATTACAAAATAAAGCACATGTTGGGCGGTTTGTCGTCTAACAATGGCTTCGCCATCCCCTTCTTTACCCAACCCATAGAGTCTATCTTTGCAAATCTCAAGATACCAATCGCAAAACTCACTCCAGAAGAACTCATATATCTGTTTACAAGAAAAGCTAAAATTATAAACCTCGAATGCCTCATTTACTTCTTTCAGTAATTTTGTGAACCTGGAGAGTATCCATTTGTCAGCCAATTCATATTTAAAATCAGCTTCTGGGGAATAGTCTTGGAGATTCATAAGGATAAATCTCGAAGCATTCCATATCTTGTTGATAAAATTGCGGCTCATCTCGAGTTTTTCCTCGGAAAAACGCATGTCTTGTGCCTGTGCTTGATACATTAAACCAAATCTTGTGGCATCAGTGCCATATTTCTCGATAAGTTCAAGAGGATCAATCCCTGTGCCCAGCGATTTGCTCATCCTCTTCCCTTCAATTGTTAAAACGGTGGGATGAATTATAACGGTATGATATGGCACGTCATTCATGAACTTCAGGCCCATCATGTTCATCCTCGCAACCCATAAATATATGATGTCTCTTGCCGTGCTTAAAATTGAGGTCGGATAAAAATATGAAAGGTCATCGGTCTTATCGGGCCAGCCAAGCGTAACAAATGGCCAAAGAGCCGAGCTAAACCACGTATCCAAAACATCTGTCTCTTGTTCTAATGTATTACTGCCACATTTATTACATTTCTCGGGCGTATCAATTGTAACGATGACTTCGCCACATTCGCAATACCAGACCGGAATCTGATGTCCCCACCAAATTTGGCGAGAGATACACCAATCCTTGATGTTATCCATCCAATCAAAATAAACCCTTTCCCAGCGCTTGGGCACAATTTTTATTTTTCCTTCTTTAACAACTTTGATTGCCGACTCAGCTAGCGGTTTCATCTTAACAAACCACTGTTCAGACAGATATGGTTCAATTACGGTGTGACATCGATAGCAGTGACCAACGGTATGAAAATGGGGCTCAATTTTTTCAATTAAACATGCTTCTTCCAAATCCATCACTATTGCCTTGCGGCATCCGTACCTATCCATCCCAAGATAATCGCCACCATTTTCATTAATTTTCGCATCGGGTGTAAACACATTTACTTGAGGCAGGTCATGGCGTAAACCAATTTCAAAATCGGCGGGATCATGTGCCGGAGTAACTTTTAACGCACCTGTGCCAAATTCTGGGTCGACGGCTTCATCGGCAATAACAGGTATTTCTCTGCCAGCCCCGGGGAGTATTAAAATCTTCCCAACAGAGTCTTTGTAACGAGGGTCGTTAGGATTTACAGCAACCGCCACATCGCCAAGCATCGTTTCTGGACGAGTGGTTGCCACGGTTAAATAATCGTCAGAATCTTTAAACGGATACTTAATGTACCAAAAATGACCTTCGGTATCTTCATGCTCAACCTCAATATCAGAAAGAGCTGTTAAGCAGCGGGGGCACCAGTTAATAATCCTATTACCCTTATAAATAAGACCGTCCTCGTAGAGCTTTACAAATACCTTTTTTACGGCTTTAGAATAATTTTCATCCATCGTAAAACGTTCTCTATCCCAATCACAAGAACAACCCAGACGTTTAAGTTGGTTTATAATTGTACTCCCATACTTTTCTTTCCACTCCCAAACACGTTCAATAAATTTATCACGACCAAGATCCTCCTTGCTCAACCCCTCCTTAGCCAGCTGTTTCCCAACCACATTCTGTGTAGCAATTCCGGCATGATCTGTTCCTGGAAGCCAAAGAACGCTCTTGCCCTCCATTCTTTTTTTGCGAATCAATACATCTTGCAAGGTGTTATTTAAAGCATGACCCATATGAAGAGAGCCGGTTACGTTTGGAGGAGGAATCATTATAGTAAACGGCTCTTTTGCCTTATCAATATCTGCCCTAAAATAATTTTTTTTCAGCCAAAAATCGTACCATTTACCTTCAACGTCCTTAGGGTCATAAACCTTAGGCAATATTTTTTGAGTCATTTAAAAAAATAGCACCTCTTATCTCTCATTTTCACTAGAAGCTTCATTTTGCTTGCGCATCTTCTCAAGTTGTAAACGACCCTCTTTGTAAGCATCCATTAATCGCACGGCCAAACCATCGTCTCCGCGTCTTGCTTTAGGAGAATCACAAGTCTCCTCTTTTCTACCAAGAAGACAAGTCCCTGCCCCCGCCACATTCCATTTACAATCTTCACAGCGAGATATCATCTCAACACCCCTCCAAACTAAAATCGAATGAGCTTGGCAAACCTTCTCTTTCCAACCTGTAAAATATCTCCGCTATACACAGCAACATTAATCTCTGTTGACTCAATAAGTTCATTGTTCAATTTCACGCCACCCTGTTCAATTAACCTTCTTGCCTCTCCATTTGTCCTTGCAAAACCAATATAAGTTAATAGCCTTACAATCCATATCTTGCCATCCTCAAATAATTCCGAAGGCAAGTTAGCTTCAGGTATATCCATCGGCAATGCTCGCTCTTTAAATATAGCATCAAATTCTTTCTCCGCGGTATCTGCCATTTTGCTGCCATGATACTGAGCAACTATTTCATGAGCGAGACGACGTTTAATCTCTGCCGGGTGCAGAGAACCGTCTCTTAGACCTTTCTTTATGGTCTCTATCTCTTCCTTTGAAAGACCTGTCGTTAGTCTAAAGTACTTAACCATAAGCTCATCAGGAATCGACATAACCTTACCAAACATATCATCGGGTTTATCGGTAAGTCCCACATGATTACCGAGACTTTTGCTCATCTTTTGAATACCATCAATCCCCTCCAAAATGGGCATTGTGATAACCACCTGTGGTTTCTGACCGTAAACTTTTTGAAGGTTCCTTCCGGCTAACATGTTGAATTTCTGGTCGGTTCCTCCCAATTCTATATCTGATTTAAGCATCACCGAATCATATCCTTGCATAACAGGATATAAAAATTCATGTAACCCTATGGGTAAATTTTCTTGATAACGCTTATAAAAATCATCTCTTTCCAAAAGACGCGCAACCGTAAAATTGGCGGTCAACTTTAGAATATCTTCGAAGCTCATCATGCTAAACCACCTACTATTGTGGTCAATGATGGTGGCTTTTTCGTCAAGAATCTTAAAAGCTTGTTTGGTATAAGTCTTTGCGTTTAACTTAATTTCGTCCTCGGAAAGCTGGGGTCGAGTAACGGATCTCTGAGATGGGTCGCCTATCCTTGCCGTAAAATCACCGATTAACAAAATCACCTTGTGCCCCATTTTTTGAAATTGTCGTAATTTTCTTAATGAAACAGCATGACCAATATGAAGATCCGGAGAGGTAGGATCCACTCCATATTTGACCATCAATGGTCTGTTTTCATCAATGGAACGTTTGAACTTTACCTTAAATTCATCTAATGGCAAAACTTCCTCAGCTCCACCGCAAAGTATCTCCATTTGTTCCTTAAAATCATGCATAAATTCAAAAACCTCCAATCCAAGCGCCAAAATCTTATCACAGTTTTCTTTGGGCTGTCCAACAAAGAACCACCTCATTGACGAAGCAATTTTTTGGAGACAATATGTTATAATCTACTATTAATCGAAATTTAAATAATAAGATGTGATTTTATGTCTTACGCAAGAAAAAAAAGAAAAGGTAAAGGGGAAAAAAGTGGTCGAGCGCTGAAGATCTTTATTATTTTGATTATCTTTACAACGCTTGCTTCCCTTTCTGTTGGAATCGGAATTGTGGTAGGTCTAACAAAAGACCTTCCCCGTCTTGAAGACCAAGCACAATCAGCGGCAGCTCAAACCTCAAGTATTTATTCTTCGGAAGGAGAGCTTATTACAACTTTTCACGCAGAGCAAAATAGAACGATAATCCCGTTTTCAGAAATTCCCCCAAATATGAAAAACGCCACGATAGCAATTGAAGATGAAAGATTTTATCTACACAGCGGTCTTGACCCAAGAAGAATATTGGGCGCCCTTGTCGCCGATATAAAGGCAGGTGGAAAACCCGTTGAGGGAGCCAGCACAATCACACAGCAGTATGTAAAAAACATTTTTTTAACTCATGAAAAAACCTTTGAAAGAAAAATTAAAGAGATGGCTTTAGCATATCAAGTCGAGCAAAAATACAGCAAGGACAAAATTTTAGAGAAATATTTAAACACAATCTATTATGGCTCAGGTTGCTATGGAGTGGAAACTGCGGCGGAAACGTTCTTTAACAAAAAGGCCAAGGATATGACGCTTGAAGAATGTGCGCTTTTGGCGGGAACAGCCAAATCGCCAAATAATTATTCGCCTTACGTAAATCCCGAAAAAGCAAAAACAAGAAGAAACATCGTTATAAATAAAATGTTAGAGTTAGGATTCATAACCAAATCTGATGCTGAAACCGCTAGGGCCGCTCCCGTAGAGGTTGAACCCGTAAAAGAAAAAAATATTCGCGCAGCCTATTTTGTTGAATATGTAAAACAGTTGCTAATTGAAGAATTTGGTGAAAATGCCGTTTTTAAGGGTGGTTTAAAAGTTTACACAACAATAGATTTAAAAAAACAAACATATGCCGAAGAGGCAATAACAAAAACTCTTAACAGAGAAGGAGATCCAAGCGCGGCCATTGTCGCGCTTGAGCCCAAAACAGGTTACATAAGAGCAATGGTTGGAGGAAGAGATTTTAATACCCAAAAATTTAATCTAGCCGTTCAGGGAAAGCGACAAGCGGGCTCCTCCTTCAAAACCTTTGTCTTGGCAACAGCAATTGAAGAAGGATTTTCTCCAAGCAAAGTCTATGAGTCTGGACCAACAACAATTAAATTACCAGGAAAAGATTGGAAGGTAACAAACTATGCCGGTGGCGGTAGCGGGCCAATGACAATCTGGCAAGGAACGATAAAGTCCGTTAACGGAGTCTACGCTAGACTAATGATGGATGTAGGAGCAGAAAAAGTCGTTACGGTAGCTAAAAAAATGGGTATCACGAGCCATCTCGAGCCCTACCCCGCTATAGCTCTTGGAGGTTTACAAACAGGAGTCTGCCCGCTGGAAATGGCTTCAGCATATGGAACCCTTGCAAACGAGGGAATTCACACTAAACCAATTGCCATCTTAAAGGTCATAGATTCTCACGGTAACATCATAAAAGAAAACAAAACTGAGAGCAAAGCTGCGATAAACCCCGCCAGCGCATATCTCGTTACAAATATACTTGAGGATGTCATAAAAAGAGGTACTGGAACCAGAGCAAAAATTGGGCGCCCTGCCGCTGGAAAAACCGGAACCGCCCAAAACTATCAGGATGCCTGGTTTGTCGGATATACTCCGGACCTTTCTGTGGCCGTGTGGGTAGGTTATTCTAAAGGACAAATTCCCATGAAAAATGTTCATGGAATTCGTGTCTCCGGCGGTTCATTTCCAACACAAATCTGGGCACAATTTATGCTAAAAGCGTTAGAGGATACTCCTCGAACTGCATTCCCTGTTCCAAAATCTGGGCTTATACGAGTAACTATTTGTGCGGAAACGGGACTTCTTCCCACAGAATTCTGTCCTCATTTAACGGTGGGAACTTTCATCAAGGGAACCCAGCCGACCAAAAAATGCACACTTCACAATGGTATAGAAGTGCCAAATGTGGTTGGTTTAACTCAAACTGAAGCGATCAAAGCTATAAAAAATGCCAAGCTCGGGACGACCGTGTTTATAGAAAACAGTGGCACGGTTCCCGCCGGCTACGTTATTCGACAAAATCTTAACCCAGGTAGTTTAGCAAAAGAAGGAACTATCGTGGGTATCGTAGTTAGCACGGGCCCTTCCCCGGAGGAACCGCCCGAAATAGAAGAACCACATGAAGAACCGACAAGCAGCCCCTAGTTTATTAACGGCTTACGCGCATTAATCCTGAACAAGGTGTAATATTAATCTCTTTTTTCTCGAACTTATCCAATAATAAGTTTAATCCAACGGCATCACTGGCAATATGCCCGGCGATAACAACATTTATATGATATTCATCCGCCTTTTTTCTGAGTTTGTTGCCCATATGCATCCCTACGATAGTGCCAACACCCGCATCGGCCAACTTTTCTAAAACTCCTTCGGGACCCTCTGTTCCCCCTGTCATATCCACAACCACTCTTCCTGCTCTCTTGTCGCCATCCCCAACAAGAATCATCGGGCCTGCGCCCATCTTGGCCGCCTCTTTATATTCGGGAATCTTTTTTAAGAAATCTATTACATCCTTCACTGTGTAGGGAGACAATTCATCAAATTGCTTCTGTAAAAAAGAGGTAACCATATTATCAGCCGGAGTATGAATATTCATAAAAGGGATGTCTAGAATTCGAGCAGCATCAACCGCCCTATTATGATTTACTGGCATGAGCGATCGTTGAACCTCTTTCATTCTTTTGTCGATCAAAACGTCCCCGATGTTTATCGGCACACCTTCTCTGTGCCAAATATCAGCTTGCATCTTCATGACCCCAGGTAAACCAGTTAGTGATTTCCCTTCAGGATGATGAGCAAGCAAAAGATCAATGTCTTTCCCCTTCTCCTTTAAACGATCCGCAAGCAATACCTCGCCAACCTCAATGTCGATTCCGCAAAGAATGCTTTTAACCTCAACATCAGAATCCCCGATAAGAATACGAGTATCGGAATACGGATTTGTCAATTTTTCCAAATCGAAAAATTCCTTTTCCGTTTCCTTTAAGTCATCATATTCTTTCTTTGCTTTCTCTAAAACCCGTTTTAACTCTTCTTCTCCTCTTGGGTCAGCATTCATCCCTTCTTTAATCGCTAAATCATATATCTCCTTAATTTTCAACAAAATCACCCTCTCCATAAAACAGCTTTTTATATTCTCACAGATATACGTCAACAGATTTGTTTAAGTTTAAATATTACACCAATGAGAGACAGGATTAAACATCAACCGCTTTTTTTGATACAAATTGGCTATCTTTTATATAAAATCTCAATATCTCATCTTTCCCAGTGGATATCCCTATTCTTGGAGCTGATACAATGTCGGATACTTTCGTTTCGTCATTGCAGATAAAAATTTCTTCTCCAGTTAAGTCCAAACCGTTATGTGAGATATTTATTTCAAACGCCTGGGTTAGTTTCGCTGGGCCATTTGTGAGAAACTTTAATTCTTTAACCCCTCGTCTTTGAAACATAAAATTGACACCTTCAAGTGGCTCAAGAGACCGTATCAGTGTCGCTCCAGGAACACCATCTTTATCCGTTACAACATTGAAAAGGTAATGCATGCCATAGTTAAAATAGACATAAGCATAACCGGGCGGGCCAAACATTACTGAATTTCTTGGCGTTTTCCCTCTGGATGCATGACTTGCAGGATCACCATTTCCAAAATACGCCTCAGTTTCAACAATTTTTCCGGTTAAATTACCTTCCGGTAACCGATGAACCAAGATCTTGCCTAAAAGCTCCCTGGCAACTATTTTTGTATTTCTCTCATAAAAATCTCGTTTTAGTATTTCCATTCTCCACTTTCCAATTTAAAATTTACATTTTGCAATTTTCAATCTGAATTTTCTCTGTGCCCTCTGCTCTATGCTCCATCGATCGTTTGGTTGGAAATTTTTTAGTTCATTGTTCATCGTTTATAGCTCTACCATAAGCAATAAGTTTTAAGCTATAAGAATTAACCTCTTAACCTGTACAACTTAATCCTTGTTCCTTATTCCTTACCCAGCATCTTCATCATTTCTTCTAAAGAATACGTATTTATTACATCCCCAGCTTCTAGCCAGCCCCGCTGAGCCGTTGCTAATCCGTAAAATATATACCGAAGTTGTCCTATGCTGTGAGCGTCTGTATTTATGACAAATTTTACCCCCACATCCTTAGCTTCTTTAAGATAATCGTCTTTTAAATCTAATCTGTCAGGAAAAGAATTGAGCTCAAGAAAAGTTCCTGTTTCCGCCGCCGCTTTAAATATTGCTTTCAGGTCCAGCAAATACGGTGGCCTCTTGCCTAAAATTCGGCCAGTAGGATGTCCGATAACATTTACGTGTTTATTATAAATTGCTCTCAAAATGCGCCTGGTTAACTGTTCTTTATTCTGAGAAAATCCACCATGAATTGATGCTGTTACAACATCAAACTCCCTTAAAAAATCATCTTCAAAATCTACATTTCCCTCGTTGTCAATATTAACTTCCGTTCCTCGCAAGATGGTTACCCCGCCAATCTCTTTATTTGCAACTTCAATCTCTTCCCATTGACGTCTGTAATCATCAACCGTCAATCCTCCCGCAATCTTTAACTTCTCAGCGTGATCGCTTATAGCCACATACTCATAACCCCGCTCTTTTGCCGCCCTGGCAACATCTTTAATCCTGTTCAATCCATCACTCCAATTTGAGTGAACATGAAGATCCCCTTTTATATCCGATAAATTAACAATGTTTGGAAGATTATTAAGGGTTGCCGCCTCGATTTCTCCCTTGTTTTCCCTTAACACAGGGTAAACCCATTGCATTCCAAGCAAATTGTAGACCTCCTCCTCAGCTGCTCCTCCCATTCTTTTTTCCGTTTTGACTTCAAAAACACCGTACTCATTTACTTTTAACCCCTTCTTTTTTGCTATTTCTCTAAGATGAATATTGTGTTCTTTTGAGCCGGTAAAATATTGAAGAGCGGCGCCAAATTGCTCGGGTGAAACAACTCTTACATCGACTTTAAGACCAATTTGCGTGATAACACTGCTTTTGGTCTCACCTTTCGCAAGCACACGAGACACCTCTGAGAGATTGCAGAAAACATCCATCGTCTTAGAAAATTCATTGCTGGCCGCCAAAATATCGATATCTCCGATGGTCTCCTTCATTCGTCTTAAACTTCCGGCCGCGCTTACTCTGAGGATAAAATCAAACTCATCAAGCTGCCTGATTATGTTTTCCGCCAGGGGATAAGCTTCGCTTAAAAGTATTCTCTCTCTTAAGTGTTGAAACTCCAGTACTCCAGCTCGAACATTTTCTTCCGCCTTTGGCCCCATGCCAGGCAAATCCTTTAACCTATGTTCATCCGCAGCTTTAAGAAGTTCTTCAACGTCAGCGATCCCAAGTTTGTCATAAAAAAGCTTGGCTTTTTTTGGACCCACGCTTTGAATGCCAATTAATTGCAAAAGACCTGGAGGCACATGCTCTTGTAACTCTTCGTAATAAGCAAGCTTTCCCGTTTTAAGCAACTCAACTATTCTCTCGGCTATACCCTTTCCAACCCCAGGAATTTTTTCAAGATTATTTTCTTTATAAATATCGTTTATGTCCTCTGCTAGTCCTTGAATTGCATATGCCGCGCGGTGGTAAGCTCGTGATCTAAAAGGATGTTCACCTTGAATTTCAAGCATTTCTCCAATTTCATTGAGTATGAAAGCAATGTCTTGATTATCCATCGCAACCCTCAAGTTGTTTAAGAAAAATCGCAAGGGATTTTAATCTCGTGAAAGCCAATTTTTTTCTTTTTTAAGTATCATTTCCGCAATTTCAATCTGCTTTTTGACAC
The DNA here is from genome assembly GCA_011046085.1 of Actinomycetota bacterium. Lineage (GTDB taxonomy): Bacteria > Actinomycetota > Aquicultoria > UBA3085 > Oleimmundimicrobiaceae > DSBK01. The sequence continues at coordinate 13,522 of DSBK01000016.1, read as the reverse complement.
TCTTTGTGGAGGTTCCGCCAAAACTAGTTTTCTTGTTAACAGAATTCTCGACTTCTATAACATCTAAAATATCTTCATCGAAAAGGGGTGAAAATTTCTTAAAATCCGCTAAACTCATATCTCCAAAATAGCAACTTTTATCCATGCAACTCGCCACCATTTTCCCTGTAATTTCATGAGCTTCGCGAAACGGTATTCCCTTGGTCGTTAAATAATCCGCCACATCGGTTGCATTGGCAAATTCACCCTCCGCAGCCTTTTTCATTTTATCTTTTTCTATCTTCATTGACTTGAGCATTCCCGTAAACGTCTCTAAGCTAAGCTTAAGAGTATCAATCGCATCAAATAATCCTTCTTTATCCTCTTGCAAATCCCGGTTGTAGGCCATAGGAAGACCTTTAAGAGTTGCCAGCAATCCTACTAGATGGCCAAAAACCCGACCGCTTTTTCCGCGAATTAATTCCGCAACATCTGGATTTTTCTTCTGCGGCATTATACTGCTTCCTGTGGTGAATGCATCATCCAATTTTATGAAGTTAAATTCGGAACTTGACCATATAATCAACTCTTCGCAAAATCGGCTAAGGTGAACCATGATTATCGACGCCGCTGACAAAAACTCCACGATAAAATCCCTATCACTCACGCTATCTATGCTATTTTCGCTAACGTGAGAAAATCCAAGTTTTTTGGCAACATATTCCCGATCTATTGGAAAAGAAGTCCCCGCAAGGGCTCCAGCCCCCAAGGTCATAACATCTGTTCGTAAATAACAATCTTTAAGCCGCTCAAAATCCCTCTTAAGCATAAAAACATAAGCCATAAAATGGTGGGGTAAAAGAATTGGCTGAGCACGCTGAAGATGAGTATAACCTGGAATAATAGTGTTCATATTGTTTTTCGCCAAAGATACCAATTCGCGCTGTAGATTTAAAATTAATTCCATAATAAGCATACTCTCATCTTTAAGGTAAAGTCGTATATCCAAAGATACTTGGTCATTTCGACTTCGAGCGGTATGTAATTTCCCGCCAACCGGTCCGATTTTTTCTATCAAGGCACGCTCTATGGCCATATGAATATCTTCATCGGCAACATCGAAAACAAACTTACCCGCCTCTATTTCACCATAAATTTCGCTTAGGCCCTCTTCAATTTTTGCCGCTTCGTCTGGAGAGATTATCTTACATTTGTTAAGCATTTTTACATGCGCGATGCTTCCCTTTATATCATGCTTATATAAACGATGGTCGAAAAGGAGCGATGATGTAAACTCTTCGACCAATTTATTTGTACTCTTCTTAAAACGACCACTCCATAGTTTCATTGGGCCTCCTCATAATGTTAACTATTAATTGACGGTTGTTAGTTTTAATAACTCTACCCTTTATCTTTACCCTAGACTAATCAGTCGGTAGTCTCTTGGTGGGAAGTCGGTAGTTTGTTGGCCAGATTGCTGGTTTTACCATAGTCCATACCCCACACTCCAGACTCTATTTTCTCTCAGCCATCTACTATATGCCATCTGCTATATGCAACTTTACCCATTACCCTTTCTTTCTCTACTTGCCCAAACCTTTAACGGTAATCCAAAAAGTTCAATGAAACCTTTTGCCGACTCGTGGGAAAAAGAATCAGCTGCCTCGTAAGTGGCAAGAGAGCGATCATAAAGCGATTCTTCCGATTTTCGGCCAACAATAGCAACAGACCCTTTATACAATTTTATTCGAACCGTTCCCGCAACTTTCTCTTGTGTTTTTTCAAAAAATGAGTCGAGCGCTTTTTTAAGAGGCGAAAACCACTGCCCATAATAGATAAGTTCGGCATATTTGTGTTCTAAGAGAGATTTAAAATGAGAAAGGTCCCTCTCCAAAGTCAGGGCCTCTAGCTCTTTGTGAGCTTTAATTAAAATGATGGCGGCGGGACATTCATATATCTCCCGTGATTTGATACCAACGAGCCGATTTTCCACCATGTCTATTCGACCAACCCCATAAGCTCCTCCCAGCTTATTTAGCTCTTTAATCAAGCTAACCGTATCCATTTGTTGCCCATTTAAACCAACTGGTTCACCTTTAATAAAATCTATCTCAATAAATTCAGCTTTGTCCGAAACTTCAATTGGACTCTTCGTCCAGCTATAAGCTTCTTCGGGCGGCTCTTCCCAAGGATCTTCTAACGCTCCGCACTCACAGCTTCGGCCCCAGAGGTTTTCGTCAACGCTATAAGGACTCTTTTTTGTTGTCGGCACCGATATGCCGTGTTCTTCAGCATATTCCATTGCCTCATCCCTCGTCATGCTCCACTCCCGGATTGGGGCTATAACTTTAATTGAGGGATCAAGAGAAGCAACCGAAACTTCGAATCGAACTTGGTCATTACCTTTTCCCGTACTACCATGTGCAACAAAATCAGCATCGCTTTTCTTGGCGACCTCAACCAAGTGTTTAGCTATAAGAGGCCGCGCAAGGGCCGTAGCTAATGGATATTCGCCTTCGTAAAGAGCATTTGCTTTGAGAGATGGCAGTATAAAGTTCTTTACAAACTCCTCCTTAGTATCGGTAACATACGATTCTTTCGCTCCAATATCCAAAGCTTTTTGTTTGATAGCGCCCATGTCCCCTGGTTGACCTAAATCCACAGCTAAAGTTACAACTTCCAAATTATACTTTTCCTGAAGCCACTTTATAGCAACTGATGTATCGAGACCCCCCGAATAAGCCAAAACTACTTTTCCATTAACCACTAAAATCCCTCCTTGCCCGCAATAAACAGACAAATAAAATAAACTAAACCGCTTTTAGCTTCGCTAATTTACTCTCAATTAACTTTGCGGATTTTTCATCAGAGGTAACCATTAAAATGGTATCATCGCCAGCTATTGTCCCTAAAATTTCCTTCCACTCTATCTTATCTATGGCCGCGGCGACCCCGGGAGCCGAACCCGCAGAACATTTAATCAATATGAGATTGTTGGCCGCAACAATGCTGTTTACAAACCCCTTTATCATCTTCCTAAGATATATGTCTTCTGCTAAAACATAGCAACCTTCTTCATTTTTATCGAGATTTAAATCAGATATATCCCTCGATATTGTTGCCTGGGTCGTTTCGCAACCATTTTTCTTTAACTCAAACATTATTTCATCTTGAGTTCTTATCCTTTTTTTTCTAACAAGCTCTTTTATAATAACCTGTCTTTCTTTTTTATCTTTCATAACTAATCACCGATTAAAAGAGATAACAGGGCTTTCTGGGTATGCATCCTATTTTCTGCTTGATCAAAAACGACACAATTGGAACTTTTCATAACCTCTTCCGTAATCTCTTCCCCTCGATGAGCGGGCAAACAATGCATGACGAGCGCATCGAGCTTCGCTAGAGATAAAAGATCGCCGTTCACTTGGTAAGGCAAGAAAATTTTCCTTCGCTTATTAGCTTCTTCTTCTCGGCCCATACTCGTCCAAACATCCGTATAAACGATATCGGCTCTCGATACAGCCTCTTTTGGATCATTTGTTACATATATCTTGTGATTAATGTTCCTTAGCACGCTTTCGGCCTTTTTTACCACCCACGCTTTTGGCTCATACCCGGAAGGAACGGCAACCGATATATTCAACCCAATATGAGACGCACCTGAAATAAGCGAATGACAAACATTGTTTCCATCGCCAACGTAAGCAAGCTTTAAGCCCGCTAACCTGTCTTTTTTCTCCAAAATAGTCAAAAAATCGGCGAGGGCTTGGCAAGGATGAAAATCATCGGTTAGCCCATTTATAATCGGCACGCTCGAAGCTTCAGCCAGAGTCTCCAAATCACCATGTTTAAATGTGCGCACAACTATTGCATCTACATACCGCGAAAGGACTTGCCCCGTATCTTCTATAGTTTCTCCACGACCAAGCTGGAGATCCCTGCCATAAAGCACTATAGGATAAGCGCCAAGCTGGGTAATCCCTGCCTCAAAAGAGACCCTGGTTCGGGTGGATGGCTTTTCAAACACCAAAGCCACCGATTTTCCCTCAAGCAAACGAATAGATTTACCCAAGCGATGAAGCCGTTTTAGCTCAGTTGCCTTCGCTAAGATCTGATAAATTTCGTCTTGCCCAAAATCCCCTAAACACAGAAAATCTTTTCCTTTTAATGAAATCATCTAACTCACCCTCAGGAACGCTAATTCAACAATGCTCCCTTAAAAATATTGATTGCCTTATTTACATCTTCCTCCGTTATACACAAAGGAGGAAGAAAACGAATAATCTTTTTACCAATATTATTTATAATTAATCCCTCGTTCAAGCATTTGGAAACGATTTCTTTTGCCATTTCGCCCTCTAGTTCAATCCCAATCATCAAACCCTTCCCCCTAAGATCTTTAATTGGAAAACTTTTGGATAATTCTTGCAACTTCTCTTCGATAAGGTTCCCCATTTGGTAAGAATTTTTTACCAATTCCTCATCTTCAATAACTTTTAACGCCGCAAATGCCGCCGCGCAAGCGACGGGGCCACCGCCAAAAGTCGAGCCGTGATCACCCGGCTCAAATGCCTTGGCCACCTCATCCCTTGCAATGATTGCTCCAATCGGGACGCCTCCACCCAAACCCTTGGCTAAACTCATTATATCCGGCTCGATACCGTAATGCTCATACGCAAACATCTTACCCGTTCGGCCAATTCCAGTTTGCACTTCATCCAAGATTAAAAGCAACCCCTCTTCATTACAAAAATTGCGCACACCTTGAAGATATTCTAAACCACACGGATAAACGCCGCCCTCTCCTTGTATTGGTTCCAACATTATCGCACAAGTTTTATCTGTTATCGCCTCTTTTAGAACATCTAAATCATTTAAGGGAACGTGTTTAAAACCAATTGGCATCGGCTCAAAGGGTTTTTGTTTTTCAGGTTGACCCGTCGCGGCAAGCATCTTCATAGTTCGACCATGAAAAGAGCGAAGGGCCGTTATAATTTCGTATTTATCTTCACCTAAAAAGGTCTTGGAATATTTGCGCGCCAATTTAACAACGCCTTCGTTTGCTTCCGCCCCGCTGTTTGCAAAAAAGCATTTGTCCCCAAACGAAACATCGATCAACTTTTCAGCCAACTCAACCTGTGGGATAGTATAAAATAGGTTAGATACATGCATTAACTCTTCAACTTGCTTTTTTACCGCCTCAACAATCACAGGATGGCAGTGGCCGATACTGGCGACCCCAAGCCCACTCACAAAATCAAGGTAGCTTTTGCCATCAATGTCCCACAAAGTACAGCCCTTTCCTTTTACGAAAAGGACAGGAAGACGAGCATACGTGTGCATATAAAATTGTGAATCTTTTTTTACATAATCCTCAAAATCCATTCTTTTCCCCATCCTAATCAGCCAATCAGTCGGTAGTCTCTTGGCCCCGTCAGGACCGGGCAAGCGGGAGTCGGTAGTGATTATTTTTACTCCCCACTCCCCTCTGTCGACTACCCACTAACCACCTGCCATACCTATCGGCTGGTGGTTATCATCGTTCCAATCCCCTCATCGGTAAATATTTCCAAAAGAAGCGAGTGGGGAACCGTCCCGTTTAAAATGTGCGCTTTTTTAACATCATCACTTAACGCAGCGACACATGACTTGACCTTTGGAAGCATCCCTTCATCCACCTTGCCTCCCTTAATAAGCTCATCACATTTTGCCAGCGATAACTCCGAAATAAGTGAACTCTTGTTTTCAAAATCTTCATAGAGTCCATCCACATTGGTTAAAAATATCAATTTATCTGCCTTTAAGGCCGAAGCAATTTTTGCGGTCACCAAGTCGGCATTTATATTATAACTTTGCCCGTCACTTCCAACTCCAACCGAGGCAATGATCGGAGTAAATCCATCCTTGATTAATCCATTTAAAATCTCAGAATTTATTTTTTCAACTTCGCCCACAAAGCCCAAATCAACCTCGGGTAAAACAAATTTCTTTGCAATAATTAATTCCGCGTCATCCCCGCTGATACCCACCGCTATGCGACCATGTCGATTTATCAAGGTAACAATCTCCTTGTTTACTTTTCCAACCAATACCATCTTAACAAGTTCCATCGTCTCTTTATCCGTAACTCGCAAACCTTTAACAAACTGAACTTTTTTGTTCATCTTCTTCATAATTTTTGTTATTTCGGGGCCGCCACCGTGAATAATCACCGGATTTATGCCCACATATTTCATTAAAACAATATCCGTGGCCACAGACTCTTTTAATTTCTCATCGACCATGGCATTGCCGCCATATTTAATGACCACAGTTTTCCCGTAATATTCCTTTATATAAGGAAGAGCGTGCACGAGAACTTCGGCTCGTAAAACGTTGTTCATATTCATCTTTTCACCATCCTACCCTCGGTAAAGAATCCAAGGTAATAAAATTAAGGTTAAAAAAGCAAGGCCAACAGATAATAAAACCGTCAAACTAAGAGAAAAACCCGCAGCTTTATAAAAAATTAAAAGACCGAATGGCAAAGAAATAATACCCCACAACACATCCGGCGCGGGCCGCCTAATAATATAAATAAAATAAGCGGCGCAAACCAAAATACTTACAATTTTAGTGGCAATTGAACTGTCTTTGACGAAAATAAGGCCAACTAAAAAACTTAGCTCCAAAAATAAAATGATTAAAAAAATCAATTTCCAAGTTTTTGACAAATTTATCTTCATTAAAATCACCTAAGTCCGATAAGAAGCATTTATCTTTACATAATCGTAACTTAAATCGCATGTCCAAACTTTTGCCTTACCATCACCAATGTTTAAGTCCACAATCACCCTTATCTCATCGTTTTTAAGAATCTCATTTACCTTGTTTTCATCAAAAGAAAGGGCGATGCTGTTTTTTACAATTTGAACGTCATCAAAGTAAATATCTACCGTTTCGGGATCAATCTCGGTCCCCGAGTGCCCCAATGCGGAGATTATCCTGCCCCAATTTGCATCTTCGCCAAAGAAAGCGGTCTTAACCAAATTTGAGTTGGCAATCACCATCGCCACCTTTTTGGCATCCTTGCCCGTTTTGGCCCCTTTAATATCAATCTCAATGAATTTTGTTGTCCCCTCACCATCTTTTACTATCATTTTTGCAAGTTCGGTTGCCACGTAATTTAAGGCTTTTTGAAAAACATTATAATCGTCGTCCCCAAGAATAAGTTTTTCATTTCCTGCCTTACCGCTTGCTAAAACGGCAACCATATCATTGGTACTCGTTTCCCCATCAACGGTAATCATGTTGAAAGATTTATTAACAGCTTCAGTTAAGCTAGCCCTTAAACAAGTGCGGCAAATATTTATATCGGTAGTCAAAAAGGCAAGCATTGTGGCCATATTTGGCGCAATCATGCCCGAACCCTTCGCCATTCCCCCAATTGTTACGGTCTTTCCCCGAAATTCAAACTGAACAGCAATCTCTTTTGAGTAGGTATCGGTTGTCATGATGGCCTCAGCCGCATCTGTATGCCCCTCTTTACTTAAAAGTGAGATGGCATCGACTATTCCCTTCTCAACCTTATCCATTGGAAGAGGAACACCAATTACACCTGTGGATGCAACGATTACATCTTGAGGATGGATGCTTAATGCCTCCGCCGTTTTATCGATCATCTCGAAAGCATCTTCTTCTCCTTTTAAACCAGTGCAAGCGTTGGCATTTCCGCTATTTATGACCACTGCCCGGCAAATTCCATTTCGCGCATTGCAACGGCTAAAACGCACGGGGGCTGCAGCCATTTTGTTGGTTGTAAAAACCGCGGACGTTGTGGCCGGAACCTCCGAAAGAATAACTGCTAAATCTTTTTTTTCGCTTGCTTTTATTCCACACGAAACCCCCGATGCCTTAAAGCTAGCGGGAGCGGTTACTCCTCCTTGTATAATTTTCATCTTAGACATAATTTCCTCCAATATTAGCCTCCAGCTTCCGGTCTCGAGACTGTTGAATAATAGCCAAAATGCCATGTCTGCCGACAGGCAGGAGTACATTTTAGCGTCATTGCGAGGTCAAACCGAAGCAATCTCGCTGGTAAAGGGATTGCCACGCTCCCTTTGGTCGCTCGCAATGACGAAATTCAACAGTCTGGTCTCCAGCTTCCAGCCAATCTAAACATTTTTGGTTTCCCTGAAGACTGGCGACTGAGGGCTGAATTCCTCTACCCACTCCTCACTATTTTAAGGCACAAGTCCCACTACTTCTAAACCTTCTTTCTCATCAAATCCACACATTAAATTCATATTTTGAATTGCCTGGCCCGATGCCCCTTTAACCAAATTATCGATTGCCGAAACCACGATCACCCTGCTGGTTCTCTTATCAACCTCCAATCCAATTTGGCAAAAGTTCGAGCCTGCAACGGATTTAACCTCAGGATAAATACCTTTAGATAAAACCTTAACGAAATAATCGTTTTTATAAAAATCATTATAGACTTTTAAGAGTTCTTCCGTTAAAATACCTTCTTTTAACTTGGAATATATTGTGCTGTAAATACCCCTTGAAAAGGACGCAAGATGGGGAGCAAAAGTGAGCTTTACCTCTTTACCGGAAATTTTACCCATTTCCTGCTCCATCTCGGGAATATGCTGATGAATGCCTCCCACTTTGTATGTGCTTACATTTTCATCACATGAACAATAATGAGTCCCTTCTTTAGCACCGCGACCGGCTCCAGAGACACCGGTAAGAGCGTCAACCACAATGTCGTCCCCAAAAATCAAATTTTTCTTCAAAAGAGGCGCTATCGCTAAAACCGACCCCGTGGGAAAACAACCCGGATTGGAAATGAAATTAGACTTCTTAATCTCTTCCCGATTCATCTCACAAAGACCATAAGCGGCTTTTCCAAGGAGTTCAGGATATTTGTGAGGCATCTTGTACCAACTTTCATAAACACTTTTCTCAAAAAAACGAAAGTCGCCGCTTAGATCAATAACCTTCCGGTTATCTCCTAAAAGATCGGGAACAACATCCATGGCCGTTCCATGGGGGAGAGCAACGAAGAACACTTCAGCATTTTTCTTTGCCGTATCTAAGTCAAATTTTTCAAACAAAAGATCGCATATGCCATAAAAATTATGATAAAGGGAAGCAACTTTTTGCCCCGCATATTTGTTTGCGGTCACATAAGATATTTCCACATCAGGATGGTTTATCAACATCCGCATCAACTCAGCGCCAGTATAGCCAGATGCTCCTATTATTCCAACCTTAATCATCTTGTTCTCCTTAAAATCCTAAAATTTTCTATATTATCGTCATAATATACATAAAACTTGAATATTTGTCAATAAATATTCAATAAATTGGAAATTTATTCAAAAAGATGGGGCTCTCGAAAAAACAATAGGGCATAAATCTGAGATTTTTAAAAAGTTTATTCAAAAGGACCAATGCAATCAGGCGTAAGGAAGACATAAAATCCTTCGTCCGCAAAAAGAGTGATCGCTGTTGTTTCTTTTCCATTAAGCTTAGTTTTTTCTTCTTTGTAGACAATCTTTTGTCCATGACTAATCATATAAATTAAAGAATTTAAACCCTTTGTTTCTCTCAATCTTTCAACATCTACCACCCTGTATAAATCAAAAAATTGCACACCCAATATATTTGCAGGCACTCTAATAACATCCCTGCTCATCAAATCAAAACTAACCATGGCCTCGTCAACTTTCTCTTTTGAAATAGATGCAGGTCTTCCGCTAAGAGAGCTACCGTTATCTTTATCTGAAACTAAAACAGCGCACCTATCTATCACAAAGGATATGCGCTCATCCTCTTTTGACTCAGGCAGACCAAAGTTAAAATAACCCTTGCCTAAAACAACCGTCCCTTGCAAATTATCGTCCAACATAATGGGCACACCAACCCCTTCTAAAAAAACTATCTCAATGTAGTCTTTCTTAAAAGACAAATTATTAATCTCAAATGGTTGACCTGCTCTATAATTCGGAGAGGCTAACCCGTATACTTGAGGAACATAAATATATAAAGAGGCAGGGATTATAATCATAAAAACCATAAATAAAATGGTTGCCACAAGATAAAAATGTTGCTTTTTGTTGGGCCTCCCGAGCGAAAAAGAACCGTATCGCGTTACCACAATAGAGCCCAATATAGTTAAAGCCGGAATAGCCAAAACAGGCAAAACAACAATACTTAAGAAAGAACTAAGAAAAATCAACCACAATATCAAAAAAGAACCTAATATAACTTGAGCATAAATCGAGTCAACAAAACGGCTAAAAACAAACCTTCCAACTACCCTACTGAAAACTGCCAGGGATATGATGAGAGGTGATGCCGCAAGAAAATACAGTATAATGGTCGGCACGGAGAAACCCCCTGTTTCCAAACCAAGGTCACTACCCTGACCACTTGAAAAAAACAAGGTAAAAAACCCGTTGATAATAGCCAAAAAACCAATCCAGAGAATCATCGACATAAAACCCAACCCAAATAAAAGCACCCCTCTACCTTTACAGCCTTCAACCACCGTTTCAAATCTATTAAAGAAAAACCGCTGTATGATGAAACTCAAACCAATAAAAATAAGAATGGGAACGAGCTCCAGGATTATAAAATAAAAAGGCGGAGAAGACGGTTCGGAGCGAGAAGTAAACTTCCCATTAAATTCGGACCCCAGTTCTCTGACGAGCTTACCGGCAGAGATGTCGCCGTTAACCACCGCGCCTGGTTTAAGATACACGGTAGCATCAACACCTATATCTCCATCGACACCTCCGCGAACGATTACTTCTTCGGGAAATCCAAAAATGTTGCCTTTGAGTTGGCCATCGACTTCAATTGGCACAACTCCCGCTCCTATGCCTCCTTCAAAAGTGGTATTGGCGGGAACGATAAACCTGCCGGCCGCCAAAACATCACTGTTTACGGCAAACAAAAACAAAAAAGCCATGAATAAAACAATCTTAAATTTTATTCTACCTGCTCTTGTAACCATTGGACTTGATCCCCCGCAAAATAAGGTTAAAAACACCGACGCAAACGATTGCCAGAATTAAAAAGAAGATGGCAGAATTGGGAAGAAAAACAAGAAATGACGATAATCCTTCGCCAAGCAATTTAATCACCGCCCCACATTTATCCACTGGAATAAAGAGCGCTCCAATCGCAATAATTACACCCAACAACAGAGCAACATAACCCTCAGTCATGCGACAACGCACACGCTTCTTTTTTCTGACCTCATACATAACCCTGGGAGGCAAATAATCAATGCCCTCCAATTCTTTACTGAGCTCAATCATCTTAATTTGCTCAAACTCAAATTCTTTTAACTTCACCCGACAAAGCTCACAACGCTCAAGATGTTCAGCAATCCTTGCCATCTTCTGCGGACGCAGTTCTTCGTCAAGATAAAAGGACAGCGTTTTAAATGAAGGACAACCCATCTATATCTCCTCCGGTAAATTTTTTCTTAAAAGCATTCGGGCTCTAAAAAGCTTTGTCCCCACCGTCGAGGGCGGGATATTTAAAATTTTGGCAATTTCCTCATATTTGAGTTCCTGAAAGTATTTAAAGATAATCAATGCCCGGTAATCTGACGGCAGTTTGCTTATTGCTCTCATCAGTCTTTCCTGACGCTCCGTTGAAATTACCGTTCTCTCCGGTGAATTTACAAAATCATCTTTAAGCTTTTGATTTCGCAATTCTCTTGCCTCCCACAAAAACCGCAACTTTTTCCTTCTTAACCTGTTTAAGCATTTATTTGTGGTAATTCGATAAAACCACGTTGAAAATCTCCAGTTGGGGTTGTAACTTTCCAAAGAAGTATATGCCTTTAAAAAAGCTTCCTGAACAACTTCTTCGGCCTCCTCAAAATTATCAAGCATCTGAAGCGCTAAAAATAAAAGACCCTTAAAGTGGCGATTTACAAGCTCCTCAAAACAATCTTCATCTCCAGATAGAATTCTTTGAACTAGAACTTCGTCCGCTTCGGCCATCACTTCTCCATCCCTGCCTGCCGCCGTGCCTGTCGGCAGACAGGTCAGGCACGGAATTTTTATTTCCATAAAGTTATACAAACAACTTCTTACATTTATTTCATCTAAATTTACACAAAAATACCTCTTGCTCCTTTATTTTCCGGTATTTATCCATTCCAATTGTCCTTATGGGAACTCCGACGTCAAGTCGGGAAACAAAGTAAGCTCGAGATTGCCACGCCCCGCAACGGTAGCAATTTTGCGAGGCGTGGCAATCCATCCAAGTCATTGCGAGGCGAAGCCGTGGCAATCTCAGCCCCACATATTTACATAAAAAATATGAACAATAACAAACATATTTCAATTTTTTCATTGCTGGTCCGTAGAATTTGAAATGATTTGGCTGATAGGTCAGTTGGTTATTCAAGTTTGTCAGGCCTGGCCCCAGATTCCCTTTACTATATTAGATTTTTTGCTGTATTCGTTAAAAGTTGATTGCATCATTGGTCCAAGGAGATCTTTAATTGGTTTCTCGTCAACTTTCTTTTCATTCACAAGATAAGATATATATTCAAAGTAATTAAATAGCATCTCCCATAATTCCGATTTGCGTTCGTCATCCTTGCAGCTCATTACTTGATTACGAATTTCGAACTCCCTATTAATCAAATCTGCCAGAAGAATTTGCTTTTGGGTTTTGTTGTTTTGCCATAAAGCACAACATGCTGCTATAGTTGCCCCTACAGCAGCTAACATGATGATAATCTCAAAACAGCTCATAATTATTTCCTCGACTCATCTTTGTTTGAACTCTGAGGTTGAGAAGGATTATCATCATTTTGCGATGATTGATTGTTTGATTTGTCTCCTTTTAAGTGACCGAGAAGCGCTTCCGAGTTCAATGCTTTTTCACAGATTGTTTGCTTCCTTAAATCCTTATCTTTGTTCTTGCTCATTTTAACCTCCTTTAATTAAAACTCATTGGAATTAAACGACGCCAAATTTTTTTCAACTTCTGGATATAGCTTATCGATTTCTTTTTGGATTTCGATTGTCTTTTTTAATGCAGTTACAACCTTGCAGTAATGCTTGATGTCCTCTGCTGAAAGCGTGTGACCTTTGCGGTCCTTGAGCCATTTGTCGAGAACTTGATAACCACCGATTTGGTAATTCCAAATTTCTGGCTCGATGCCTTCAAAATACTGAGTACCATTAATATAAACCCTGCTCTCTGATTCCTTATACTCCCGTTTTTCTACTTTGCCCTCACCTTCACCGTAAAATTTGGTGATTGGGTTATTTAGCACCGGAGATTTTAGCAAATGGAGGCCGACGAGTTCCTTTCCAAATTCTGAAAACTTTTGGAAAAGTCCATAATCCTTGGTAAATGGAATCCTCGGAAAATCAATTTTTAAGAATTCCTGATACTTTTCGCGGTAGGTGTTTGAGTAAAGAACAGCATATATGTAGTAGAAGATTTCTTCTGGGGGCACATCAAAAGCTTTTTGTTTTTCCAAGGGCATCGTAGCAGGCTGCGGATTATATGAGTT